>CABRLU010000102.1 GCA_902471845.1 uncultured Lachnospiraceae bacterium
GGGCGGCGGGGAAGGCCCTCTGGTCCAGGCGTTGATCGCCATGCGGAAAGAGTTGTCTTTTCTGGCGGAGGCTGTAAATATACCGGCAGTACCGGAGGAGCAGAGAAACCAGTTTGTACAGATCGTGCGGCAGCAGGCGGACAGTGCACAGAAATCTTTAGAAGATTCGGCAAACCATGACAGAACCGGAAAGCTGAAGAGCATTATTAAAAATCATAAAGTAAATAATTTCTAGATGAATATACAGGAGGAAGAAAAATGAGCGATGTAACGACATGCAAAGAACTGTTGCAGCGATATTCCCTGGCTCGAATTCCGTTTATTGTCATTGATTCAATGGAGAGAGCCAGAACCCTGGAAATATTAAAAGATGTTTCAGAGGAGTTGTCATTGCCGTTTTATGTACATACTTTATCGAAAGGGACCTATGACATTGGGACAGAAAAGGTACTGAATGAGGACAAGTCTTTTTATGGTGCTGTTGATTACATGATGGAGCAGATGCAGCGCAGGCAGTATCTTACCATTGTGCTTACTGAGGTTCCGGATATCAGCAGTGATAATGCGGATGCCCGTCTGATGCTTGGCCTTGTCAATCTGGCCAATGAAACCGGCGGTGTGGTTATGGTGATCAGCGGCAACAGTATCTGGAATCAGCTCCAGCGTCAGGGAATGATGGTTAAGGTGGACTTGCCGAACGAAGAAGAAATGTATGCCATCCTGAAAGAGTACATCGATGATTACCGCAACGACATTCCGATTGAATGGGATAATGCGGATGTGCGGGAGGCGGCCTCCATGCTGGCCGGGGTATCACGGATCGAGGCGGAAAATGTCATTGCGGCGCTTATCGCGAAAAAGTGCGTGCGAAAAGCTGATCTGGACGAAATACGGTTTACAAAGGACCGATTATTTTCGGATATATCCGGACTTGAAAGGATTGAAGTGGATGACAGCGTAAAGGAAGTCGGTGGCCTGGATGGGCTTCGGAAATGGCTGAATGAAAAGAAAACGCTGCTTACGCCTGAGAAGAGAGACGAGATGAAAGCTCTGGGGCTCCAGTCTCCGAGAGGCATTCTGCTCGTTGGTGTTCCGGGATGCGGGAAATCAATGTCGGCAAAGGCTATTGCAGCCAATTGGAAAATGCCTTTATACCGTCTTGATTTTGCCACGGTACAGGGCCAGTATGTGGGTCAGTCGGAGCAGCAGTTAAAGGATGCGCTGACGACGGCGGAAAATGTGTCGCCATGCGTTTTATGGATTGATGAAATTGAAAAAGGATTGGCCGGTTCGGGAAATAGCGGGGATGGCGGCGTTTCCACGAGAATGGTGGGACAGTTTTTGTTCTGGCTTCAGGAATGCAAAAAACAGGTCTTCGTTGTGGCTACGGCGAACGATGTTTCGATGCTGCCGTCGGAACTGCTGCGAAGAGGAAGATTTGACGAATTATTTTTTGTGGATCTGCCTACGGCCGATGAAAGAAGAGAAATTCTGAAAATCTATATGAGAAAGTATTTGAAACTTGATTTTTCAGGAGATTTTTCCGATAAAATCGTTGCCATATCGGAAGGATTTACTGCTGCAGATCTGGAATCCACAGTCAGGGAACTGGCCTATAGAATTATCGCTAATGCAGATTTCAGACTTTCTGAGGATGTTATTATCTCAACGTTTAACAACGTGGTTCCGCTTTCTCAGACAAGTCCGGAAAAGATTGAGGCGATACGTGACTGGGGACGGCAACGTGCCGTTCCGGCTTCCGGCAAACCGATTGGCGTGCAGGAAATATCCCAGAAGTCAGGCCCTAAGATGCGAAGAGTATTGGTATAGTATGTTGTGAAAAAACTGAAAGGTGAAGATAATCTCAAATCTTCACCTTTTGTGTCAATGGAGAAAAGTATGGGCGAAAATTACGAGAGCAGTTCCTCTGTAGAAATCAGTTCAGAAATAAGTTCCGAATTTGAAATGGGGGAGGTTTCTGAAAATATAGAAATCGGAAATGAAATATCAGAATCGGAGGAATCCTATGACGATTACAGTGACTGCGTAGAGGAATCAACAGAAGACGAAGGCGACAGTGAGGTGCCGGAGCCAGCGGAAGCTTATGATGATTACAGTGACTGCGTGGAAGAGGCGGAGGAAACCGGAGCTGACGTGAAAGCAGAGGCCTCGGAAGAGAATTTAGATGCAAAACTTGATTATGTAGAGTATTCTCAGGGAAATAATGAGCGTGGATATCTTGGGACTTGTGGTCCAACGTCCGTGGCAAACTCAATGAATCGAGTTGTTGGAGAAAAGAGGTATACAGAGAATCAGGTTCTTGAAGAAGCGATTGAGAATGATTTGTGCCAGGTAAGTGAGGATCCCTATGAAGCGGGCGGGACAAACACAGAACAGGTAGTTCAGCTTGTGGATGAGATGAAAGAAAATGAGAGTGATATACATACAGAAGTTTATGAGTATGATAATGCCCTGAGTGTTGAAGCATTAGCAGAAAAACTGGAAGAGAAAGAAACTGTTGCAATTGTGGGCGTCGATTCGGCAACCCTTTGGGACGAGCAGGGCGATGTGACAAATTCCGGATTATTCCAGGAGGAGGAATATTCCGATCACTGGATTACTGTGGACAGTCCAACATATGATGAAAAAGGAAAACTGTCAGGGTTCAGGATCGTTGATTCCGGAGGCGGGGTATCCTATGTCGATAAAGAGAAATTTGAAAGCATGTATCTGGGAAATGAAACGGTGGTTATTAAAGACCCGACAGCGATTATTATTTCAGGTAAGAAAAGAGAGAAGCTTGAGTAGAAAGAGGTGTTTAAATGCTGGAAAGCAGCTTAATCAACATGAAAATTCGCAGAAACATATTAGGTGGTGCAAAAATTCCTCATAGTACGTCGCAGCCTGTGATTTTTTGTGAAAATAATAAATATTACTTAGCAGTATTTGTCTTTTTTTATACACGGGAGGATATTCAATCAGGAATGATTGGAAGACCTGCAGTGTGGGCGATTGCCGATATGGAGACGGGTGAAATCATTAATGAATACAGATGCAGAGAAAAGGATTTTTCAGATGCAGATTTTGAAAAAAAATATAATGTGCGTTCAGATAAGAAGTATGATACTTCAAAAGCATATTATGAAGCTGCATTCTCGATTTTGGACACTGTCAGAAGTCATTTGATTGTAAGCGGGGAAATTGACAGAATCAACTATCAGGAATATTTAGAAAAGATATTGGTAAATATTCCGGATGATTATCAGAAATTTTATAGAGATTTGAGTATATAATGATGGATTTGCATATGAGAAATTAATGGGAGGAATAAAATGCCAAGACCACTTTTTAGAACACCGCAGGTAAAAAATGAAACAAAGGTGACGTTGACGACCAATGCCCGGACAGAGCAGACGCAGCAATTAAGTCAGGCGGAGAAAATGCGTCTGGACCGGCTACTCAGAAGACCGAGGTCAAAAGCCTATATGGAAGCTATGCATAAATTGGATGCCGGCGGACATGTTCATAATGCCGATATAATAAATGATATTATAAATACAATTAAAACGGAATTTCCGGAAGTGGAGTTATCCGGCATACTTTTGGGATATGTAGCCGTCTGCAATCTGGGAAGACCATATGAAGTCCATACACTGGATATGGCGGGAATGATCATCGAGCATTATAAATCCGGTCAGGCTCTTCCGGGTGGTATGGAAAAAGCCCGTTCACTGGCAATGCGGGGCGGATATGATTTTATCGAAGTCTATGTCGATTGCTGCCGGGCCGTAAGTTCGGATGGAAGAGTATCTGTGATCACAAATTAAGTTTGGGCCATTGCAAAACAGATGAGGGATCATCTATGGAGCAATGGCCTTTATAAGATGAGCTAGATGCCATTTTTAACATGATTGATCATTTTTTCAACTTCCTTTGATATATTTAGTGGAATCAACTTTACATTTGGATGTTCTCTGGTGAAAACGACAAATAATTCATGGGCAAATCCCTGACCGATTTCTTCGATTCCGGAAAAATCTAATTCTATTTCCTGAAATTTATCAAAACGATTGTACAGGCGTTTTGCCTGGGATCTTGATACAGGGTATGTTTCATATATATTTTTTATTGGTATGCGCGTTTTTGTAAAGCCTCCGTCAATATCAGCAAACATATCAAATACCTCCTTTAAAACTTTCTTGCTATAATTAGACAATCGCATAAATATTACAGTACCGCGTTGATCAGCCCATTCTTTTAAAGCGTCTATTTCTTTTATGTCCTGGGCTATATCCTCATATTTGTCGTGAGAAAATATTTTACCATCAGATAGTGCAAGAAAATCATCTAATATCCGAGAAGTAAAGAATATCCCTTCTCCTGAGTGATTTTTAGTATCTGTTGTTAATTTGCCTTTAAAAAGCTCATTCACAGCATCATCCAGAGAATCGTAATTGTAATAATCTTTTATTTTTTTGAATATTCCGATGCCCTTGTCATAAATCACAATCGTCGTATTCATATAATTTTGAGCGACTAATATGAATACTTTTTCTGCCTGTGAATGATCAATGGCGTTATTCATCATTTCCATGAAAGAATATTGCCATATTTGCTTAACATTATCCGGTAATTTTTCAATATATTTTTTAACATATTTTGCATAAATAACATCTTCCTCAGCCAATTGGCCGCTTGTTCTGGTTAAAACAAAGATTTTTGTATCTTCAACGAAATTATATTTTCTTCCATTTTTGTTTATTATCTCCGCTTTTTCCAATTCCCTGATGTATCTGTAAATCGTATTGAGTGAGACATTAAAAGCTTCTGCGGCTCTTTTGGCAACATCCTTTTGTCCATCGTCGATTTTCTCTAAGATGTATTTTTTTATTTGGTCTCTTTTTTCTGATGTAAAACTCATATACATCATCTCCTTGAATTTTAACTATATTTTGTCATATTTTAATCATAATACCTGTAAAAGTATTTGTAAAGTTAAAATACAACTCAAAACGCCCCATATTTCTACGGGGCGTTCTAAAAAATGTATACAGGCAATTCTCTTTATGGAGAATTTAAGCCAACATTTTAAGGCTTGCACCCAATAAGGATGCAAGCCTCAGTTTTTACCGTTGCTCTTTTCTCATTTCTTTTTCTACCTGTTCTGCAAGAATTTCAATAATTTCTCTTGGAAACGGCCGATTGTAAAGGATAACGCCGCATTGTTCTTTGAAGTATTCGTAGCCGCAATTTTGCCAGAAGGCATCACGGAGTGTCCGAAGATTTTTCTCTACAGCTGTTGGCGCGACGCCATAATGTTCGGCAACTTTCACATATACTTCATTATAAATATGGCATAAGCGAGATTCGTTTTCAATTACCAGATATATCGCATATTCCAGAAATGGATATCCTTTGTACGCTTTGGAAATCCGTGCTTGAAGAAGGATTTCCCGAATCTTTAGTTCTAAATCAGACATCATAGTCATGTCGATAGCAGGCAAATTTATTGTATAACGAAATTTAAAATAATGAAATAGGTTTTCAGAAAGAAATTTGTATTTTATAATGAAATTAGTTCACTTAGTAAATATAAGTAAGGGGGAAAAGGAAAATGAAGTTTCTTATTATCGGCGCCGGAGGGACCGGTGGATGTATTGGCGGATATCTGGCAAAACTGGGGGAGGATGTCACGTTTATTGCGCGCGGAAGGCATCTTGAAGCGATGCGCAAAAACGGCCTTCGGGTGAAATCGGCCCGTATTGGTGATTTTGTGGTAAATCCGGTGAAGGCCTGTACGATGGAGGAATATAAGGATGTGCCGGATGTGGTATTTGTCTGCGTAAAATACTATTCATTAGATGATGCAGTTGAATTCTTAAAACCGATTGTGGGGAAAGATACGATTGTTATTCCAATTTTAAATGTTTATGGTACAGGCGGGAAAATACAGCCGGAGCTTGATTGTACGGTAACCGATGGCTGTGTCTATATTTTTTCAATGATTGAAGCGCCGGGAGTAATTGCTCAGCCAACGTCGATTTTTCGAGTATTTTTTGGTCTTCGGGAGGGACAATCGTGCCTGACCGACAGAGCCGGTGACCCGGAACATGAAAAACAGGTGATTGAGCGTTTGGGTGAAGTTGAGAAACTTCTGAATGCGGCCGGGGCTGAAGCTCATATGACAGAAAACATTCAAAAAGATGCGCTGCAGAAGTTTTCCTTTGTGTCGCCAATGGGAGCAGCCGGGCTTTATTATGATGGCGTGGCTGCCGATTTTATGGCGCCGGGGGAAAAGAGGGAGATGTTTTTTGATCTGGTGCGTGAAGTGGAAGCGGTAGGCCGGGCGATGGGCATTACCTTTGATGTGAATCTGGCAGAAAATGCGGGGAATATTCTGGCCGGTTTAACACCGGATGCCACAACATCCATGCAGCGGGATGTGGCGGCCGGAGGAAAGTCGGAGGTAGACGGTCTGGTACATGAAATGGTACGTCTTGGGGAAGCTTATCATGTGGATGTGCCAAATTACCGGCGCATCAGCGAGTGGGCAAAGATGAAAGGGATTCAGTAATGGCATTTGGAGAAATATTTTTTGCTGCCCTGGAAGTGGCGGGAACCATTTCTTTTGCAATCTCCGGAGCGATGGCTGCCCTGGAAAAGCGGGTGGATTTGTTTGGAGTTATTTTCCTTGGAGCCACAACGGCGCTGGCCGGCGGCATTATCCGGGATGTGCTTGTTGGTAAGACACCGCCTGCGGCTTTTTCAAATTACCGTTATATGGCCATTGCAGCGATAACGGCGGTTGTTGTATTTTTCATTGCCTGGCTGTCAAAAGAACATTATGAGCACAACGTGGCCGTGGTGAATGCGGTCAATAATGTCTTTGATGCGGCTGGACTTGGGGCTTTTACGATTACCGGGGCGAAGGTCGCAATGAGTATGGGGTATATGGACAATGGCTTTTTCGTTGTTTTTCTGGCGATGGTCACAGGTATCGGAGGCGGCGTACTCAGAGATTTAATGATCGGCGAGATTCCTTTTGTTCTCCGAAAACGGATTTATGCGGTGGCGTCCATACTGGGAGGTATTGTTTATTATCAATTGGTGAATCATCAAATGGAGGACATGGCGGCGGCATTTATCGGTATTGGAATCGTCTTCGGGCTGCGGATACTGGCCACAATATTTAAATGGAATCTTCCAAAGGCCTATGAGTAGAGTTGTACAGATACAGAGAAAGAGTGGCGTTTCGGAAAATTGTATGATAAGATGGAAATAGAGTCAGGAAGGAGGGCGAGAATATGAATACAATGGTAATGCCTTTGGGAATAGATTTTTTTGAAAAACTTCGCAAAGAAGGCTACTATTATATTGATAAAACAGGGCTTATATCGGAATTGCTTGGGAAGACATTTGAAGTGAGTTTAATTACCCGGCCGCGTCGTTTCGGAAAGACGCTGGCTATGGACATGCTGGCAAGTTTTTTTGATATTTCCAGGGACTCCAGGGAAGTATTTGCAGGACTGGAAATTACAAAGGAAAAAGAATTGTGCCGCCAGTGGCAAAATCAGTGGCCGGTTATATTCCTGACGCTAAAGGAAGTCGACGATTTAAGATTTGAAAGTGCGAAGGTGAAGTTGGGGATATGCATGTCCGATTTATATAAGTGGCATACCTATCTTCTTGAAAGTACGAAGATTAACGATGATGATAAAATTGCATTCCGGCGGATTGAATCCAGGAAAGCGGGCGACGAAGAAGTTCAAAATGCGCTTTATAATCTCATGCGCATGATGAATGCCCATTTTGGAAAACAGGTCATACTGTTGATGGATGAGTATGACGTACCTCTTGCAAAAGCTAATGAGAATGGTTTTTACGGAGAAATGCTGAATATTATTAAGGGCCTCATGAACAAAACGCTGAAAACAAATCCATTTTTAAAGTTTGCGGTAATCACAGGGTGTCTTAGAATTGCAAAGGAAAGCATTTTTACAGGGACGAACAATTTTGTATCGGATACCATTTCCGGGGCACGTTTTAATGAGTATTTTGGATTTACGGAAAAGGAGGTCGCGGAGCTTCTAAAGAAGGCCGGATTTGAAGATCATGCAGAGGAAGTCAAACGGTGGTATGATGGCTATCATTTTGGCACGGTGGATATTTATTGCCCGTGGGATGTTTTGAATCATGTCAATGCGCTTCAGGATGCACCGTGGACACTGCCGCGAAATTACTGGGAGGATACAAGCCATAATGGCATTCTTCATACATTTATTGAATTGGCAAATAACGGTCAGCGGGCGGACCTGGATGTGAATGAAAAATTCGAAACATTGCTGGCCGGAGGTTATATTGAAGAAGCTATAGAAGAGAATCTGACGTATGATACACTGCATTCTTCAGAATCGAATTTGTGGAGCCTGTTG
>CABRLU010000103.1 GCA_902471845.1 uncultured Lachnospiraceae bacterium
CTGCAACAACTCGGTTAACAGCCGAGTGCTCTACCATTGAGCTATCGAGGAATATTATTATACCTTATCGCGCGAAGCCTACTCTGTACGCCTTCGGTGTGATGAAGCGCACCCATGCGGAGCATCTGACATACGGTATGCCCGAACAGGTATGACATAATCCTAGTCCTTTTCGACCCATTTGTCAAGACTGGAAATAAAAAATGCCCCCAAAAAATATCGGGGACATTTTACATATTTCGATTATACTCAAATTAAGCTAATTTTGCTTTAGCTACTTCGCAAAGTGCTGTAAATCCGGCAGCATCGCTGATAGCCATTTCGGAAAGCATCTTACGGTTTACATCAACACCAGCTAATTTTAAACCGTGCATTAATTTGCTGTAGGAAAGTCCGTTCATTCTTGCAGCAGCGTTGATTCTTGCAATCCAAAGCTGTCTGAACTGACGTTTTCTTTCTTTACGGCCTGCAAAGGAGCTTGTTAATGCTCTCATTACGGACTGTTTTGCTACTCTATACTGTTTGCTTCTGGCTCCTCTGTAACCTTTAGCCAGCTTTAAAGTTCTGTTATGTTTTTTTCTAGCGTTTAACGCACCTTTAACTCTTGCCATCGTTATATCCTCCGTTTCATTCTATTACAGATAAGGTAAAATCTTCTTCATTACTTTTGCATTTGTAGCATCTGTAATGGTTGCTTTTCTAAGATTTCTCTTTGTCTTTGTGGATTTCTTTGTAAGAATATGGCTCTTGTAAGCTTTCATTCTTTTTAATTTACCAGTACCTGTTTTTTTGAAACGCTTTGCGGCTGCTCTGCTTGTTTTAACTTTTGGCATAGTGTGTATCCTCCTTAATATTTACAAATGATTAATTGCGTTTTTCTGATAAGAACATGACCATGCTGCGGCCTTCCAGTTTGGCTGCTTTATCAATTACTGCAACATCCGATAACTTCTCTGCAAATCCTTCCAGAATAACCTTACCTGCTGCGGTATGTGCCAGCTCACGTCCACGGAAACGTACAGAAACCTTTACCCGGTTACCGCCTTTCAGGAACTTCCGTGCCTGGTTCATCTTTGTATTCAAGTCGTTGACATCGATATTCGGTGATAAACGAATCTCTTTAATATCAATAACCTTCTGTTTCTTTCTAGCTTCCTTTTCCTTACGAGCCATCTCATAACGATACTTACCATAATCGATGATCTTACATACCGGCGGCTTTGCCTGAGGGGCAATCTTTACTAAATCCAGATTGGCTTCTTTAGCCAGTTTCATAGCTTCTTTAGCGGACATAACCCCTAACTGTTCTCCGTCTGGGCTGATCAGACGTACTTCTCTGTCGCGAATCTGCTCGTTAATCATTAAATCGCTGATAATTGACACCTCCATAATCAAAAAAATGGTGAGCAGCATACTACTCACCATTCATTTAAGACACTTGTGTGCCAATCTTTCTGAATATTAACCCGAGTCATTTCAAATGCTGAGGTGAGAGTGAGTACTCTGCTTTCTTATCGTGTTCTAAACACCTGAAATAGAATACTACATTTCTCACCGAATGTCAAGCATTTTCAATAACTTTTAGATTTCAATTTTCGCTCCGAGAAGTTTTACAAATTCTCTGATAATCGCTGTATCGCCAGGCCAAGCCGGAGCTGTAACCAGATTGCCGTCCACAACAGCTTCGGAAGCGTCAACTTCCACATATGTTCCGCCGGCCAGAGTCACGTCCGGTCCAACTGCCGGATATGCGGTTGCTTTATATCCTTTCAGAACACCGGCAGCAGTAAGTACCTGAGGTCCATGGCAGATTGCAGCTACAGGTTTTTTATCTTTGAAGAATTCCTGAACGATCTCGATCACTCTGGCATTCAAACGGATATATTCCGGTGCACGACCGCCAGTAATGAAAAGTCCAACATAATCTGCTGTATCTACTGCATCAAAATCTGCTGTAATAGCAAAGTTATGACCCGGTTTTTCTGTATAGGTCTGATCGCCTAAAAAGTCATGAACTGCTGTACGTACAACATCGCCTGCCTTTTTATCCGGGCAAACCGCATCTACCTGATATCCTAACATAGATAACGCCTGAAATGGCACCATTGTTTCATAATCCTCTGTAAAATCACCAACAAGCATCAAAATTTTCTTTGCCATACAAATAGCCTCCTAACATTCATTTTGTCTAAATTATAGCACCATTTCTTAAAAATATCTATCTTTTATTTGTCTGTGATGAAAATAAATTTCACTTCACCTTCCATTTTATCGGAAATGCCTGAAAAATTATTGTATTCCTTTGATGCATCCAGAATTTCATTCAAATTATCCAGCATACTTTCCACATCGCCATCAAAAGCATTGACCAGTTTCTGAATGCCATCCTGATTGAACTGAATCATGCCGCTGTTTAATTCGGCTGCACCGTTATCCAGCTGTGTCACACCATCCACCAGTTCTCCCGAACCGGACTGTAATGTACCAAGCCCTGAATTCAGGATAACGGCTCCGGCCTGAAGATTGGAGGCTCCCTCAACTAAAGCTTCAAGGCCAGCCGCCAATGTCTGTGCGCCATCATCCGCCGTTTTCATATTTTCACTTAATGTATGACTTCCCTCACTGACCTGGGCGGCTCCATCGGCCAGAGTTCCCAATCCGTCATTTAAATCTTTTGCTCCACTCAATATGGCTCCTGTTCCGGAAGCGAGCTGAGACGTACCGTCTTTTAACTGTCCGGCCATCTGTGTCACACCAGCATCCAACTGGGCAGCCCCGGTGCTCAGATCTTCGTTTAACGCACTGCTCAAGCTATAAGCACCATTCTTAATGTCTCCATTAATAGCTCCGGACAAAGCTTCGGCTCCAGCGGCAGCATTATTTAAGCCATCTGTCAACGCACTGCTTCCGGCCGCAATATTTCCGGCGGCAGCGGCCGCATTTGAAAGGGCCGCGTTGACACCGTCTGCCTGAGCATATAATCCCCCAATAACAGCCTCAATCGTTTGAATCTCTTCATCACTCTTTCCTTCTTTCAGGCCTTGCAAAGCCGCAATCAAAGCACTGTTATCGACACCTGCCGCATATAAGCTGTCAGCCAGGCTCTGAGCTCCGGCAGCAAGTTCTGCAGAAGAAGCCGCCGCACTCGAAATACCACTGCTTAAATCTCCCGCACCGGCTCCGACCGTATCGATTCCGGCAGCTAACTGGGCAGCTCCGGCGGCTGCCTCTTCAATCCCGCCCTTTAACTGACTGGTACCTCCGGAAAGCTGGCCAATACCATTTTCAACCTGGGACTGCATTCCCGTCACACCGTCATAAAGTTGCTGAACGCCCGGGAGTAATTGTTCTGAAGTACTCTTACGGGCACTTTCCGCTCCCGCAGCAAGCTGAGACGCACCATCACTCAGATTTTCCGCTCCCGCAGCTAACTGGGAGGTTCCTCCCGCAAGGGCCTTGCCGCCTTCTGAAAGTTCACCGGCACCATTTGCTAAAGTTCCCGTACCTTTTTCAAGTTCATCACCGCCGGCAGCCAGCTGACCGATTCCATCGATCAATGTTCCGGAAGAAGAAAGAAGCGTATCCAATCCGGTCTTTAACTGTCCGGAGCCGTCGACCAGCTGATCAGCGGCACTCTGGAGTTGGTCCATAGAGCCTTCCAAATCCTCCAGACTGTCAAAACCGTCGCTGTTCATCGAATTAAAGACTTCATTTGTGGCCACGGTGATTCCCTCCACAGCCTCATAGTCTGTCACATCCGCTTCGAGAACAAAATAATCCGGAATATCAATATCCGCCACATTCAGTGCGTCTTTCATTTTCGGTATGCCCATTCCGATGGCTAAATCTCTGTCGCCGTCAGATACAAGCTTACCATTTTCAATCGTCACATTTGAAAATTTCTCCATATTTAATATAAGTCCGGTCACCATTAAAAACGGTGTATACGCCTCACTTCCATCTCCTGTTATGTTTTCATATTCATAACGTATGATCAGATGTCCGCTTTTTCCTTCTAATTCTCCGGCACTGATTTCCCTGCCATCCAGTGTATAGGTCACTCGAATACCGACCGGAAGCTCCTTTTCCGTCGTTCCCTGATAGACAATATCTTTACCGTCACCATTCCACATAAGCTTTCCGCCATTTTGAGTAAAACTTTCTTCACCTTTAACATTTTCAATATTTTTCAGATTTGAAACATCTTCGATACTTTCTAATCCGCTCACGTTTTTAAGCTGATCCGACACTGTCACCGACGTTACCTTTCCCGAACCATCCAACTTCACGTAGACCGTTTCGTCCTTCACAGCCTCTGCTTTCTGGTCATCCGCCTTTTCAGATGCTTCCTGAGCCATCTGAAAAGCCTTTATGCTCCAGGTCTGAGATGGACTTTCTGCAGCCCAAACCGGGATGGATGAAACGCCCACACCGCCAATAGTCAATGAAGCCGTCAGCGCCATAACTAACATTTTCTGATATTCTTTATTCTTCATGATGATGACCTCCTATGAACTTAATTCCTCTCATTTCTTTTGTCGTTGAACAAATCACTTTATCAAATACCATCAGCATGGACGGCAGAATAAATATAACAACAAGCATACTGATTATCGCTCCCCGTGCCATCAACGTACACAGAGAAGAAATCATATCGATATCGGAGTAAAGTCCGACGCCGAAGGTTGCTGCAAAAAATCCGCAGGCTGAAACAATAACTGACGTCATCGATGTGGAAAGGGCAATTTGAATGGCATCTCTCTTTTCTTTACCGGAGCATCGCTCTTTCTTATATCTGGTCGTCATCAGAATGGCATAATCCACCGTTGCACCAAGCTGTATGGTACCGATGACAATCGATGCAATAAACGGCAGCCGTGTTCCCGTGTAGCATGGAATACCCAAATTGATAAAAATGGCAAATTCAATCACCGCGACCAGAATCACCGGAAGGGAAATAGATTTAAATACAAATAAAATAATCAGGAAAACGGCTCCGATCGATACAGCGTTAACCACTTTAAAATCCTTATCTGTAATCGTAATCAAATCCTTCGTACACGGCGCCTCACCAATCAGCATCGCTTCCGGGTCATATTTTTTAATGATTCCATTCAGCTGTTCGCATTGCCGGTTGACCTCATCCGAGGCTACCTTATATTCGGACTGAACCAATATCAGCTGCCAGTTATCTTTTTTCAGATTTTCTGTCAGCTCTTTCGGTATCATTTCCCGTGGGATGGCCGAACCGAGCACGCTGTCCAGCCCTAATGCAAACCGTACACCGTCCACCTCCGACATGTCACTCAACATGGCTTTTCCATCCTTTGAGGATAAATCCGAGCTGGCCAATACCATATGGGTCGCATTCATGTCAAATTTATCGGACAACTTATCATTTGCCTGAATACTTTCAAGATATTTCGGCAATGTAGCATCCAGATTATAATAGACCTCCGTATTCTGGTATCCGTAGAGGGCCGGAATCAATACAACAATAAACACAAGGATAAAAACTTTATAATGTTTTGTAATAAAACCGGATAATTTATCCATTTTCGGTATCCATGCCCGATGGGTCGTTTTTTCAATCACTTTATCAAAGATTAAAATAAAGGCCGGCAGAATCGTCACGCAGCTGATGACGCCGAACACAACCCCTTTCGCCATAACGATACCCATATCCCTTCCGAGGGTAAAGCTCATAAAACAAAGAGCAATGAACCCGGCCACAGTCGTTACCGAACTGCCCACAACGGAAGAAAATGTATTTGATATGGCATGGGCCATGGCCCGCTCCTTATCTCCCGGAAAACGCTCCTGATTTTCTTTGTAACTGTGCCACAGGAAAATGGAATAGTCCAGCGTTACCCCAAGCTGAAGCACCGCACTCAACGCTTTTGTTATGTAAGAAATCTCTCCAAGGAACACATTAGTCCCAAGATTGTAAATAACCGCCATGCCGATACTCAGCATGAAAAACAGCGGGATGATCCAGGAATCCATAGAAACTGCCAAAACAATACAGGTCAGCACTACCGCGATCAACACGTAAATCGGCATTTCCTTATCGGAAAGATTTTTTATATCTGTGACCACCGCTGACATCCCGCTGAGATAACATTGGTCATTAGTGATCTTACGGATTTGGGCAATGGCGTCCATCGTACTGTCCGCCGATGTTGTATCATCAAAGAAAATTGCCATCAGCGTTGCATCATCTGTGTTAAATACGTCTTTTAATTCTTCCGGAAGCACTTCCATGGGAACGAAAAGATCCATCAGTGAATCATACCAGATGACCTCAGCCACACCATCTACAGCTTCAATCTCTTTCTTAATTCCGGCCACATCCTTCGTGGACATTCCTTCCACGATTTCCATGGCAAAAGCTCCTTTTCCAAATTCATCCATCAGTATATCCTGACCGACCATTGTCTCAATGTTGTCCGGCAGATAATACAGAATATCGTAATTCACTTTTGTTTTAAAATACCCCATAGCTGAAGGAATCAACAGTAAAAATCCAATGATGAGAATCGCAACCCGGTATTTTACAATTTTTTTCCTTAATTTCACCATGCCGTATCCTTCCTTTCATTTTTATGACCTTTGGTCATTTTTATTCTTTGACTACTATAACGCAAAAATGACCATCAGTCAATATTCTTTTTATAAAAATTTGACTTTTGGTCATTTTTATTTTATAATCAAATTATTTATTGGAAAAAAGAGGGAGAATTATGGGGAAAGCAGCAGAAAATAAACAACAGAAACTGGAAGCGCTCTATGAAAACGCTTATGAATTATTTCTGAATCACGGAATCGAAAAGACTTCCATCAGTGACATTGCTAAAAAGGCCGGCGTTGCCAAAGGAACCTTTTATCTTTATTTCACAGATAAATACGATATTCGGGATCAGCTCATTGCCAAAGTTGCCGACAAACTCTTTCGCGAGGCTTACAAAGCCATGGAAAATGAGCATATTCCGTCCCTTGAAGATCGAATTATATTCATTGTCGATTATATTCTGGACTGTATGCAGAAAAATAAGCCAATGCTTCGATTTATCTCCAAAAATCTGAGTTGGGGAATCTTCCATCATGCCATCACAAGCAGCCTGCCGGGAGAAGATATCAACAGCTATGGCATTTATCAGAAACTTTTACTTGAGAATCCGGAAATTCGCCTGCGTGCTCCAAAAACGATGCTGTTTTTAATCATCGAACTTGCAAGCTCCACATCTTTCAGCACGATTCTTGAAAATGACCCGATTCCCTTCGATGAATTAAAACCAGACCTCAATGCCAGTATCCGGGCCATCATACGAAATCATACCTTGCCGCGCGAAGCCTGACGGAGCGCGCCCATGCGAAGCATCTGAAATACGGTATGCCCGAAGGGTACACCTTAACGCGCGAAGCCTACTCTGTACGCCTTCGGTGTGACAGAGCGCGCCCATGCAAAAAGAGAACTATTCCGAAAATCCCTTTCTGGAATAGTTCTCTTTTTTTAATCAGGTGAATCCCCTGCCTCTTAAATTCACATTTTGAATCGCTGCTCAGGCTTCTTCTTCAACCTGACGAATTTCTTTTGTCCGAATCTCTTCTAAAATATCTGCGATAAATGCCTGCAGATCCTTCTGGCCCTCGTCACCTTTGAAACGGCTGCGGACAGAAACAGCTTTTTCTTCTTCCTCCTTAGCTCCGACAACAAGCATATAAGGAATCTTCTGAAGTCTTGCTTCACGAATCTTGTAACCAATCTTTTCTGCACGGGTATCAATTTCTGCACGGATACCGGCATCATTTAACTGAGCCAGCACAGTATTGGCGTAATCCATATATTTATCGGAAATCGGCAGAACTTTTACCTGTACCGGAGAAAGCCATGTCGGGAATGCTCCGGCAAAATGCTCAATCAAAATACCAATGAAACGTTCTACGGAACCAAAGGCTACACGGTGAATCATAACCGGACGATGTTTCTCGCCGTCTGCTCCGGTATATTCCAGATCAAAACGCTGAGGCATCTGCATATCCAGCTGAATTGTACCACACTGCCAAGTTCTTCCGATGGAGTCTTCCAGATGGAAGTCAATCTTCGGGCCATAGAAAGCACCATCGCCTTCATTGACGACATAGTCAAGGCCCAGGTCTTCAAGTGCACCTCTGAGACCATCTGTTGCGATTTCCCAATCTTCATCGCTTCCCATGGAATCTTCCGGACGGGTAGAAAGTTCTACATGGTATTTAAATCCAAAGAGATTATAAACTTCATCAATCAGTTTGGCTACGCCTTTGATTTCCTGACGAATCTGATCCTGCGTCATAAAGATATGGGCATCATCCTGTGTAAAGCAGCGCACGCGCATCAACCCATGCAGCGCGCCGGAC
>CABRLU010000104.1 GCA_902471845.1 uncultured Lachnospiraceae bacterium
GTTTTAATTCATCTTTAGCGTCTACGTCCAGATGATTCGTCGGCTCGTCCAGAAGAAGAATGTTTGTCTCTTTGTTGATGATTTTGCAGAGACGGACTTTGGCCTGTTCACCGCCGCTTAAAACGCGGACCTGGCTTTCGATATGCTTTGTCGTCAGACCACATTTGGCGAGGGCAGAGCGGATTTCATACTGGGTATAGGAAGGAAAGTCTTTCCAGAGTTCTTCGATGCAGGTCGTCCGGTTATCTTTTTCACCTTCCTGTTCAAAGTAACCGATATATTGATAATCGCCAAGCTGGACTTTACCTGAATAGGCCGGAATGAGTCCGAGAATACTCTTTAAGAGGGTTGTTTTGCCGATACCATTGGCTCCGGTGAGGGCAATTTTGTCTCCCCGCTCCATGCGGATATTTAACGGACAAGTTAATGGTTCATCATAGCCGATGACCAGGTCGTCGGTTTCAAAAATCATTTTGCCGGAAGCACGGGCTGTTTTAAAGTTAAATTCCGGCTTCGGTTTTTCCTTTGCAAGTTCAATAATGTCCATATTATCCAGTTTTTTCTGACGGGACATGGCCATGTTCCGGGTGGAGACCCGGGCTTTGTTACGGGCAACAAAGTCTTTCAGAGCACTGATTTCCTGCTGTTGGCGGTTATAAGCAGCTTCGAGCTGAGCCTTTTTCATTGCATAAACTTCCTGGAATTTGTCATAATCTCCCGGATAACGGTCAAGATTCTGATTTTCCATGTGATAAATCAGGTTGATGACACTGTTTAAGAATGGGATATCGTGGGAAATTAAAATAAAAGCATTATCATAGTCGTTCAGATAGCGTTTCAGCCACTCAATATGCTGTTCATCCAGATAGTTGGTCGGCTCGTCCAGGAGAAGGATATCCGGCTTTTCAAGAAGAAGCTTTCCAAGAAGAACTTTGGTTCTCTGGCCGCCGGAAAGTTCCGTAACATCCCGGTCAAGACCGATTTCCGTCAAGCCAAGAGCACGGCCGATTTCTTCCACTTTTGTGTCAATCTGATAAAAGTCATGTTGTTCCAGCAGGTCCTGAATCGTTCCGGTTTCTTCCAGAAGTTTTTCCATTTCCTCTGGTGAAGCTTCTGCCATGCTTTCAAACATCTGATTCATATTTTCTTCCATTTCATATAAGAATTGAAAAGCAGATTGAAGAACGTCCCGAATCGTCATCCCTTTTTCAAGCACGGCATGCTGGTCCAGATAGCCGACACGGACATTTTTCGCCCATTCGACAGTTCCTTCATCAGGCATGAGTTTTCCGGTAATAATATTCATAAACGTTGATTTTCCCTCGCCATTGGCACCGATGAGGCCAATATGTTCCCCTTTCAGCAGACGAAAGGATACATTATTAAATATAGCCCGGTCACCAAAACCGTGACTCAGATTTTTTACATTTAAAATCATATAAACACCTTTTCCTTCGCAGAATTACGGACTTATTATATCGGATAAGTTCAGGCTTTGCAAGTGGCGAAATGAATGGTATCATAGGGATAATAATATTATTCAGGAGGAAGACTATGAATCGTTTATTTGTTGAATATCCAAAATGCTCGACATGCAGAAAGGCAAAGAAATATTTAGAGGAACATCAGGTGGCATTTGAGGACAGACATATTGTTGAAAACAATCCGACAGCGGAAGAATTAAAAGAGTGGATTGGCCGAAGCGGCCTTCCGGTGAAAAAGTTTTTTAATACAAGCGGTAAAAAGTATAAAGAAATGGAATTAAAAAACAAGCTGCCGGAGATGAGTGATGAGGAGCAGATTGCACTGCTGGCCAGTGATGGTATGCTTGTAAAACGTCCGATTGTTGTGGAGAATCATCGGGTACTGGTTGGTTTTAAAGAAGCGGAATGGACGTTTGAAGATTAATTTAGTTTTAGGGGGGATTTCATGGAAATTCCAAAATACGGACTTACAGACCTTCATGTACATCTGGATGGGTCTTTAAGTTTTGATATGGCCAGAGAACTGGCAAAGATGCAGGGGATGGAGATGAAGTCAGAGGAAGAGTTGAAAAGTCTTATGGTGGCACCGGAAGATTGTCAGGACTTAAATGATTATCTGACAAAATTTGATTATCCTCTGGAATTGCTTCAGACAGAAGAAGCCATCACATATAGTATTTTTGAACTGTTAAAGATTCAAAGATCCCAGGGGCTGACATGTTCAGAGATTCGCTTTGCACCTCAGCTTCATACACGAAGGGGAATGAGGCAGGAACAGGTCGTGGACGCTGCTGTCCGGGGAATTCAGAGATTTCAGATGGACATTGGCATAAGCGCCGGAAAAAGCAGAGCGTGCAAAGAATTTCATTCTGGTTTGATTCTGTGCTGTATGCGTGGAGCAGATAATCAGGCTATGAATATGGAAACGGTGGAAGTTGCCGGGGAATTTTGGAGAAAAGGTGTGGTCGCGTTGGACTTGGCCGGCGCTGAGGCGCTTTTCCCTACGAAAAACTTTGAAGGCCTGTTCCGGGAGGCGGGAAGAAAAGGAATCCCGTTTACGATTCATGCCGGGGAAGCTGCCGGGCCGGAGAGTATATGGAAAGCCCTGGAATTTGGCGCGTCACGGATTGGCCATGGGGTGCGGTGCCTGGAGGATAAAGTTCTTGTTCGGCGTCTCGCTAAGGACGAAATTCCTTTAGAATTGTGTCCGACAAGCAATGTGAATACTAAAATTTTCAAAAATATCACAGACTATCCAATCTTGCGGCTTCTTAACGAAGGTATAAAAGCGACAATCAATACAGACAATATGACGGTGTCAAATACGACGCTCCGGGATGAAATTCAATTGGTGGCAGATACCTTTCATATGAGCGAGGCGGAGATAGGCCAGCTCATGAAAAATGCGGATGAAAGCACGTTTCTTCGAATGGAATAGAAGCATTTGGAAAGATTTAAAAAGAGCTGATAAAGTCGTTTTAGTAACACTTTATCAGCTCTTTTGAATATCATATATCTATTATTCATCAGACAGTGTGTCATCTGCAACTGTATCTCCTGAGTCGGCATCAGTGGTCTGACGAAAACGCACAGGAATCCCGTTGACCTCTACGGCGTCATTGATCTCAATGACGATACAGCGGCGACCGTCGATAATACGAGTGTCGACAAGGTCAGAGCGGGCCGGATTGACCTGGACGATGACATCCGGAGTTTTGACCTCAAATTTTCGTGTGTTGGCAATGTTGGAGGCCATGAACGGTACGGGCTCCGGGGTGGAGGCCTCATAATGTTTTTCAAAACTCTCCAGTTTTTCCGGCTGGACGCCGCTGCCGGCCAGCAAATTTTTAATATCCGTCTTGTCGAGAACTAATGGATCCGGTTCTTCCTTTTTTTCTTCCATCATCTCATGAAGATTTTCATGAATGTTTCGAATTGTTTCATAATCACAGTCGGAGCCGAGGGTGTCTTCGATGATGGTCTGGAAGGTTTCTTTCTGGGTTTTTGCTGTCAGCGGAAGAACACAGCCAAGGAGCTGGTCCACAAGGCCGGAACGCAAATCCTCCGGATTTTTTGTGTAATAGAGGATATTGTGGATGTCCGTACTTCGGTCATTGAAAGCCGGGAAGAGAAAACCGATTTCCGGCAATTCTACGATCCAATCCCGGATGCGGTCATGGAAACTGTTCGTTTCAGCCTGATAGGAAAGACCGGGCTTGGACAGTTTTACCGGACAGATGGCGCATAAAATATGGTCATAAACTTCATCGGAGGCATCTTCCATTTCCAGGCCATCTGTTGTTTTCCCGGGAACGTCGTAGACCGAATGAATAAGAAGAATTAAATAGTTCTCGCCATAATCATAAGATTCGATCACTTTATCGTAAAATTCATTGAGCAGATTTGGATCATTCAACTGGCTTTCCCGAAGAGACATTAAAAAGGCCTGGGTACCGCCAAAATCTTCGGTTTCCATAGGAAATTCCATATTGACAAGATTTTTTCCGAGAGTACCGGATAACGTCTTTCTGAAAATATCAAAATATTTAAACATTTCCTCTTCCGGAAGTGAGAGGAACATTTCTTTCATCTGTGCTTTTTTCTCCTTTTCACCGTCCACATAGCAGCCGCAGATGCGGGTGATGGCACAATGGGAGGGAGTAAACTGTTTTTTTATTTCACTGATTTCTTTTTTATTCATTATGTATTGCCGCCTTTATTTCAGATTATGGCGCAGAGCCATGTTTATTTATTATACTTGATTTTCAGAAAAGTGACAATCTGAAAAAAACTATTGAGAAATTTAAAGTAAATGATATAATAAGTTACTAGGAATACACATATGTGAATATATAAACATGTGAACATTTACTGATGACGCCTGTTCGGGTATACCGTATGTCAGATGCTCCGCATGGGCGTGCTTTGTCAGGCTACGTGTGATAATGTATAGAAAGGATTGATAGGATGCTTCAAGTAAAGAATCTGTCTTATGAAGTTGTTGAGAATGGACAGAAATTAAAGATTATAGATGACATCAGCTTTGATGTGGCGGATGGTGAACTGCTTGTGATCACCGGACCGAATGGCGGCGGCAAATCAACGATGGCTTCGCTGCTTATGGGAATCAAGCCCCAGACGGCTGGACAGATTATTTTAGACGGCGAGGACATTACTGGTTATGACATTGACCACAGAGCAAAAGCCGGTCTTGGTTTTGCATTTCAGCAGCCGCCGCGCTTTAAGGGTATGACGGTAAAACATTTGATTCAGCTTTCTTCCGGCGGTGAATTATCTGAGGATGAGAGCTGTCAGCTTTTGAGCAACGTGGGTTTGTGTGCCAGAGAATATCTGGACCGTCAGGTTGACGGTTCCTTATCCGGCGGAGAGATGAAGCGTATAGAGATCGCCACAGCATTCTCTAAACCGCATAAGCTCTGTATTTTCGATGAACCAGAAGCAGGAATCGACCTCTGGAGTTTTTCAATGCTTGTTCAGCAGTTTGAAGAAATTCACAAAAAGAAAAAAGAGAGTATCATCATTATTTCCCATCAGGAACGCATCATTCAGATGGCTGACCGTATTATGGTCATTCGTGACGGCCGGGTTCAGCAGATTGGAACAAAAGAAGAAGTTATGCCGCTGCTGCTCGAGGGTGACGGCGATGCCGGATGTAAATACATGAAGCATTAAGAAGGGAGATTTTGAAAATGGAAATTGATAAGATTACACAGGGCGTGCTGAATGTTATTGACAATGGCACATTTAAGCAGGAAGGCGCTTACAATCTCCGTTACAATGGTCAGCCCCTTTGTCATGGAGACAGTGAACATATTAAAATAAAGAGCAAGACAGATAAAAATGGTATTGATGTTTATATCGACGGTAATACAAAGGGAGAGCAGGTGCATATTCCTGTTGTTGTGACGGCTTCCGGTATGACAGATGTGGTTTATAACGATTTTTATATTGCGGAAGGTGCGGAAGTAGTTATCGTGGCCGGATGCGGTATTCACAATGCGGGCTGTGACAATGCCCGTCATGACGGTATTCACAGCTTTCATGTGGGTAAAGGCGCCAATGTCCGTTATGAAGAAAAACATTACGGCGAAGGCGATGGTACCGGAGAACGTATATTAAATCCGGTAACAAAAATTTATATGGATGAAAATTCCGTCTTTACTCTCGACACGGCTCAGATTAAAGGAGTGGATTCCAGTATTCGTGAAACAGAAATTACTATGGAGGCCGGAGCCAAACTTTTTGTCACAGAACGTCTCATGACTCACGACAAGCAGAATGCCGTATCAAATATGGAAATTCAGATGAACGGAGCTGGCAGTTCAGCAAAGATTGCTTCCCGTTCCGTGGCAAAAGGTCAGTCTTCTCAGACTTTCCATCCGAAGGCCATTGGAAATGCCGCCTGTCATGCTCATGTACAGTGCGATTCGATTATTATGGATAAAGCGGAAGTCTGTTCCATTCCGGAGATTAATGCACGGCATATCGACGCGTCCATTATCCATGAAGCAGCAATCGGAAGAATTAATAATGAACAGCTTATTAAGCTCAGAACACTCGGCATGACGGAAGAAGAGGCCGAGGCAGTCATTGTGGATGCCTTTCTTGATTAGAGAAGCTTAAGAATTGCCGGCGACGGTGAAAAAAGAATAACGAGTGGCGAAAAAATCCCCTGTTCACAGTAGAACAGGGGATTAATTTTATTGAATTTTTTTGCGGATATTCTGCATCTTCAGGTCCACACCTGCGATGATGTCCGCACATTCTTTCAGTTCGAGGGCAATTTCTTCGGAATTCTTCAGGTTTTGTTTATAACGGAGCTTATGGTCCAAACTGGCCCAAAAGTCCATGGCAATCGTTCTGAGCTGAACTTCAACCTTCATATGTTTCTTTCCGCTGGCCAGAAAGATAGGAATCTCAATAATCAAATGAAGACTCCGATAGCCGTTTTTCTTTGGATTTTTAATGTAGTCTTTTCGGGCAACGGTAATCACATCATCCTGATTTGTCAGCAATTCGGCCACATTATAGATATCGTCAGGAAATGGACAGATGACCCGTATACCGGCGATATCGGTCAGACCATTTTCCAGCGAGTCGATACAAATCGGAAGATTCCGGCGGTTCAGTTTTTCGAGAATACTGGCCGGCGTTTTGATGCGTGTTTTGATTGATTCAATTGGATTCCGTTGATGCATATGGGAAAATTCATTGTTTAATACATGGAGTTTTGTATTTACTTCCATGATCGCGCATTCATACTGCATCATCAATTCTTTGAATTCCGGAACATTTGCGAGAATGATTTCCGGACGTTCTGATGTTTTGATATCTTCAAATAAAAAAGGGGTTAATACCTCTTCGGTTATTTCATCCATGATTTTGTCTCCTGTGATAAATATTTTCTATAGAAAAGATTAACAGCTTATGGCAAAAAGTTCAAGAAAAACATAATTATTCATAAAAATTTAAGAATTTTTACCAAAAATTTCTTTCAAAACGTGGTAAAATGTCCTTCATGGAAAGGAGGCCGGAATTTTGGCTTTTTTGAAAAAACATCGATTGGGATGTCTGATCATTGCTGCCGTACTGTATCTTTTAGTGGGGGCGATGGCGCCTTTTGCCATATATCCGGAAATATCGGAATACACAAAAGCGATGGTCAGCACCGAACAATTTTTTGAAAATACAGCTTCGGGAGACAGGGCCATGATTCTGGAAACCGGACAGAGCGCCTGGGAAGAACGTATTCGTTTAATGGATAAGGCAGAGAAGCGGATTGTACTGACGACCTTTGATATGCGGGAAGGGCAGAGTACGGAGGATGTATTGTCGGTCATCTTACACAAAGCAGATGAAGGCGTTTCAGTAAAAATACTGATCGACGGTATCAGTGGATTTCTCAGGATGGAAGGCAGGCCCATTTTTTATGCACTGTCTACCCATCCAAATGTGGAAATAAAAATCTATAACCCGGTGAATATTTTATTGCCCTGGCGGCTTCAGGGGCGGATGCACGATAAATATGTGATGGTTGACGAGAAAGCCTATTTTCTTGGCGGCCGGAATAGTTTCGATTATTTTATCGGGACTTATGAAACGGAAAATAACAGTCTGGACAGGGAAGTGCTTGTTTATAACCCGGATTCAAATGGTTCTATAAAACAATTGGAAACCTATTTTGATTCGGTGTGGCATATGGACGTTTGCCGCCTGTTTCATGATGATTCCAGTCTGGCGGAACATCCAAAGGTTATGAAACAGCGAAAGGTGTTGGAAGAACGTTATTCCTATCTAAGAGAAAATTATCCCGAGTTGTTTGGGGACTATGACTATAAAGAGGTCACATGTCCGGTCAATGGTGTAAGACTGGTGACAAA
Organism: uncultured Lachnospiraceae bacterium; assembly: GCA_902471845.1. Classification (GTDB taxonomy): domain Bacteria; phylum Bacillota; class Clostridia; order Lachnospirales; family Lachnospiraceae; genus Frisingicoccus. Next base: position 7,886 of record CABRLU010000104.1, read on the forward strand.
TCCGACAGGAATCTATGCAAAAGAGCAGGTCGTCTTCTATACAATGGCTGAATTAATGAAGGGGGCCGGAGAGCGGGTGGACTTGCATACGCCATACATCGTTTGCAATGATTATATGTATGAAAAATTGGGAGAAGTGGCGGATAAAGTTCAAAATCCACGATTGGTTATCAACTCAGTGGAGAATGGAGACAATATTGTGGCCTCCAGTGACTATTTGTGGAGCAAACCGTCGGTTGTAGACATCGGATTCGATTTATATGAATATGACGGCGGGACTTCGACCCATGGGAAATCCATTGTAATTGATGATGATATCGCTATTGTCGGTTCTTACAACTTTGATTTACGGAGCAGCTATATGGATACGGAGATGATGCTTGCCGTGAAAAGTCCGGGACTGGCTGCAAAGCTTCAGTCTAATATGAATGTTTT
>CABRLU010000105.1 GCA_902471845.1 uncultured Lachnospiraceae bacterium
TTTGGACAATTCGCCATCACATCGGTACGTATGCCCACATCATTCTGCGGCACTCCCATATGACAGGCGCCAACCTCTGAACGTTCATCAATCAGGGCCACACTCACGCCCGGATGCCCCGAAAAGCCGTTGGAAAAAAGACGTATGAAATCTCTTAATAAAGTTGTCTTGCCGCCGCCCGGAGGTGAAATGATCAGTGTGTGACATGGATTTTCTTCCTGCCAGAGATAAGAAAAAAAGGGAGTCCCGCACCCTTTGATCTGATGTGAAATTCGTATGTTCAATGAGGATACACAGGATATACTTTTAATTCTTCCCTGCTCCACTGCAGCCTGTCCGGCAACACCGATACGGTGACCGCCCCGGACAGTAATAAATCCCCGACGAATCTCATCCTCATAGGCATAGAGAGAATACTGACATATGTAAGCCATACTCTCCTGGATATCCTCCGCCAACACCCGTATTGCCCGTGTTTCATCTCTGCAAAATGTACCCGTTTCATCTAAAAACCACTCTTTTCCTCCCCGACAGACAATCAGAGGCTGTCTGCTGCGCAGGCGTATTTCCTGAATTTCATCCCAGGATTCCCGAAGCTTCCAAAAACTCCGCCGCAATCGGATTGAAAGAATATTCTCCAAAGAACCACCACCTGAGACTAATATATGTACAGGCCATAAAAAAAATACCTTCTGCCCATTCTCCAAAACACTCACGTTTTCAGAAAATGTACAGAAGGTATTCACTCCGCCGGATTATTCTTCCGGTATGATTACGGCCGCCACAATATAGGCGATCAGGCCGCTTCCCGTAAAGCCAAGCAACAGGCATAACAGCCGGATAATGGTCGGGTCCACATTCAAATAATCTCCAATGCCTCCGCAGACACCACAAAGTACACGATTATCTTTGGAACGATATAATCTTTTCATAACCTTCACCTCATTTATTTTTTACATTCATTTTGATTTTACCTGCATCACAACTAAGTTCCCAATCCGCCGGCGCGCTGTTGTCCAGCATCCGCTGATCCTCCAGCCCGGAAAATGACTTATCATTAATGGTCAGACTGCCCGCACTCACATTGATATTGTAATTATAATCCGTCACCTCTGCTCCGGTCAATGCAATTTCGATAGAACCGGCATCCACATCCACAGTACCGCCGTCCGGAACCTGACCTTTAAAAGTAATCTTTCCCGCATCACAGTCCAGCTTCATCCATCCGGCATTCATATCCTTGATCGTTGCAGAACCGGCGTCCACATCCACATACAGATTATTGCACTCCATTGGTAATTCAATATTGCAGCCGCCTGCATCTACATCTATTTCGATATCATTAAAATAAATATTTTTCGGAAGATAGAGTGTTGCCTTTACTGAATCCAGATTTCCCCAGTTCCAATGATCTCCATCCGTATTACGGACCAGAAGCGTATTTCCGTCAAAACTCCACTCAAAATCATCGTCATATTCACCGGCATCCAGATAGGCTTCACTCGAATCGGAAGCCTTTACCAAAAGGCTGCCGTAATCCATATCTACCTTAAAGATCTCGATTTCCGATAAAAGGGGTACTTTCTCACTGCCGTCCACATTTAAGCTGCCTTCCTGCGAAGTGTGTTCGTTCCCGGAATGTTCTCCATCGGCATCCACGAACCATCCACTGTGAAATGGTCCGATGCGCCATGAAAATTCTCCGTCATAAACCATCTGCCGGACTTCATCAAAGGTAACTCCGAGAATCGCTGCCGAAAGACACAGGCCGCCGCCGACCAGTGCAAAGATGAGGGCCACGATCAGCCATATTTTGGTTCCTCTCTTCATGCATCCGCACCTCCTCTGCGAAATATTCTGCGAAACAATCCGGCAATCCCCCGAACCATCCAGGGAATGAGCCGTGTACAAACAGCTAATACTACTATGACAAACAAAATACCCAGTGCCAGAAGAAGGAACGAACATCCCATCATCAAAAGCCCTTCCGGTACAGAAGCGATCATGCGAACAATACTCATCACAAAGAGAACCACACCGCCTACAACACAACCGATGGCACCGCCGCCGACGCCAACCACAATAGAAAGAAGCGCACCGGCGATTCCGATGAGAATGCCTACAACTCCGGTCCCGATACCGCCAATCAGCGGAAGACCTACAATACAAAGAACGATAATCAATAAAATCTTGCCCAGATTATTTCCCCGGTTTCTTCCGGCCTTTGAGTAAGTACTGTCATCGCTCTCCCACTCTGTACGCTCATCATCTGATGTCTGCCCTCCGGAAGCTTCCTTCCAGGCCCCCTCTGTCTGTTTTTCTTCTTTCTCGGACCAGTCATCCTTCTTATAGATATCCGGCATATGTTTTTGAGGCTCCCAACGGCTGTCACTGACACCCTGCTCACTGAACTCATTCTGTTCCTCACTATCATCATTCAGGGAGGCCCGAATCGATATGGCAATTTTCTCCGGAACATCTAAAAGTCCATCTACAGAAGCAAACTCAGAAATACCGGCCTCATCCATATAGTCTCTGTAATATTCCAGGGCATCTTCCCTGTCTTTTTCATCGATATCCTGAAGCAAATACTCCAGTTGTTTCAAAAAGTCCATACGAGTCATTGCTTCATCTCCTCCCTGTCAAATAGCTGCGTAATTTTTGATGCATAAGATTTCCATTCATTCCGATACAAATTCAACTGTACCAATCCTGCCGGAGTAATTTTATAATATCTCCTGTTGCGTCCGCCAAACTGAACATCGTATGTTTCAAGGCACTCGTCTTTCTGAAGCCTTCGAAGCACTGGATACAGTGTGGACTCTGAAATATCAATCACCTGCCGGACATCCTGGGTAATTTTATAACCATAGGTTCCATCCTTCTCTTTCGAAACAACAGAAAGAACTATGGCGTCCAGCAATGCGGCGCCTGTATTAAAAACCATCCAAACCTCTCCTTTCTCCACAAGATCATCCTACTTTCTTTTTTATAATATTATTTTTATGTTTATATTATATATTGTATAATATTAGCTGTCAATATATATTAATTAAATTATAATATTATTTTTCTTTCATTATTCTTACAAAGAAAAAGCCTTTTGAAACCGGCATTCCCAATTTCAAAAAGCTTCTCTTTAAGATAAATATAACTGTTTTAATAATTCTTTTTTATCCCGGCTCAGTCCGAGCCCTTTCTCAAGATATCCGGACATTGTCCCATAATGGATCTTAATCGTATGAAGCATCCTGTCAAGATAAGCGCTATGTACAATGAACATTTTCATTAAACCATCATGGATGCTGTGATTGTTCATCTTATCTTCCACGGACCGGCAGAGCTTTTCATTTTCATCCCGCAGAAAATCATTGACCTTAAAATAATCGGCTTCGATCACAGCCTCTGGAACATCCAGAGCGCTCAGCACAAGAATCGAAGCAATCCCGGCCCTGTCCTTTCCTGCTGTACAATGCCAGAGCGTCGCTTCCTCTTCCTGTGCCAGCAATTCATCAAACATCCGCCCATATTGACGGGCTGCATTATCACTGAGGATAATCTTTTCATAAATATCCGACATATAACGGGTCGCGTCAAACCCTGGTGACATCACCGAGGCCGCAAGCTGGTCCAGAAAATCGCCGTCCTGACCTTCTCGGGTCACACCCAATGCCTTTTCATCCAACACAGGCATATGCAGATTGACCACTCCGTCCATCACCGGATCCGGATGCTCTTCCCGCTCTTTTACTGTCCGAAAATCAAGCACCTTTTTCAGATCATATTCCTGCACAAGTACTTCTCTGTCCTTTTCCGTAGTCACACAAAGTTCACAGCTTCGAAGCAGACGATGTGGTTTTATATATTTGCCGTCTTTCGTCGGAAACCCTCCAAAATCACGGATATTTTTTGCCCCTTCCAGCGGAATTCTCCGGATTTCCATCAGTTCTCCGGAAATATCTTTTGTTTTTTTATGCGTATCCTGCATACGCCTACGCTCCCTTCATTCTATTTTTTCAGCACAAAAAACAAGCGACTTAGTTATCACAACTATGCCGCCCACTTCCTGCCTTACAAGTTTTTTTAATGTGCGCGCCACTCCAGATCCCCGTGCTCCAGGCCCATGATCAGAGCTTCCGCCGTCGCAATATTCGTTGCCATAGGGATACAGTAAGCGTCACACAAATTCATAATTGCATATATATCCGGTTTCTCTGTTGCTGCCATCGATGGATTATAGAAGAAAATAACCATATCCATCCGATTATCCGCAATCATCTCCATAAACTGCCGATCACCGCCGACACTTCCCGGTAAAAACTTATTTACCTTCAGATTCGTCGCTTCTTCAATCCGGCGCCCCGTGACACCGGTTGCATATAATGTGTGTTTACCCAGAATTTTTTTATATGCAATGCAGAAATTTTCAATCAGTTCTTTTTTATTATTATGCGAAATAATACCAACGTTCATGCCCCATATACTGCCCCTTTCAATACTATATAACTTCCCCCATATATAAATAATTTCCTACTTTATATATTACTTTACTTTCATTTACTTTGTCAATAACATAGCTGCATCTAAATTGTTTCCATCTTAACAATTTCTAAACCGGCTGCCCCTTTATACTTTTCACACAATTCTGTGCCTGAGACCGCTTTTTGCGGTCTTGACCAGATACCGCATAGCTTCTGCCGGATACCCGCCCACAGCCGTTTCTCCGGTAAGCATCAGGGACGAAGCTCCTTCCAGCACCGCATTATAAATATCGGACACCTCGGCCCGTGTCGGTACCGGAGAGTGTTCCATCGAATCCAACATCTGAGTGACGACCATAAATGGTTTTCCGGCCCGTCGGCACTGAGCTCCGATCTGTTTCTGTACCGCCGGCAATTCCCATAACGGCACAGCGTTGCCCAGATCTCCCCTGGCGATCACAATTTCATCAGCCAACGGAAGAAATGTATCTAAAGCTTCAACCCCCTGCATATTCTCTATCTTCGCAAAGATCTTTATATGTCCACTGTGATTCTCTTCCAGTTTCTGTCTCAGACAGAGCAGATCCTGATCGCTCCGCACAAAGGGCAGCATCACGCCGGTAACCCCATACTGTCCGGCAATCTTCAGATTTTCCAGGTCCTTTGCTGTCAATGTTGGCGTCTCGATGACCGTCTCTTCCGGAGTAATACTTTTTCTTGACTTTAAAACACCTCCGCGAAGCACCTTTGCCAACATCTGGCTGCTGTTACATTCCAGAACTTCTACTTCCATCTTACCATCATCCAGAAGAAAACGCATCCCTTTTTTCCCCTGAGCCAGTAAAATCTCCGGCACCGGAATTCCCCTCTGTCCAAAAATAACATTGCCGTCGGTTTTCAATGTCCGATAACCGGAGATGTCCCCAATACGAAGTTCCGGTCCCTGCAGATCAATTAAGATTTTTGTCGGCTTTCCAAGAGCCTTCGCCGCCGAGGAGGCCAAATAAAGCCAGTTGGCATGGTCCTTCAGCATGCCGTGGGATAAATTCAGTCGAACGCCGGTCATTCCCTCTTCATACATCCGGGACAACACCGGATGCAGACAGCAGGCCGGCCCCAAAGTTCCGTAAAAATCCATAATCCTCCTCCTAATCTGTCTATCCTTCCAGATAAGCTTTCAGCGCATCATAATCTTTCATCATTTGAATATAACCGTGACGGTAGAACTCCATCAGCCGCTCCCGGTTCCGTTCGGCCCTGGAAATCGTCTTAATCTCCGGTCGGATAACAAAAATTTTTCCCTCTTCCTCAAGGCGGTCCACCAGCTCCATCTGCCGGTTATAAAGAGCATACCGCATCTCCAGCGCCTGGGCCAGTTTCGGATATTTTCGAAAATAGCGATGCCAGATTTTGTCCACTCTTGGCGACGACGATTTCCGATAACCTTTATTTCGAGTCAACACAACAAAAACTTTATCATATCCAAAAGACAGCGTTCTTTCCAGAGGGATGGAGTCAGCCACACCGCCGTCCACGTAAAGATCATCACCCACGCGAACCATCGGCGTTACCATCGGCATACTGCAGGAAGCCCGGCAGATCTGCATCAGCCGTTCCCGGTCGCTGTTTTCCGTAAAATATTCCGCCTGACCTGTCCGGGCATTGGTCGCAACAATCTCACATATGGATTCAGAAGCAAAATAGGTATCAAAATCAAAGGGATAAATGCCATTTGGATACTTGTCGAAAATCAAGTCCATATCAAAAATACTTCTTTTTTTCAAAATAGCCTTTGGCGTCATATAGTCATTTTCCTTCTCCGGCATGAGACAATGCCGCGTTCTGTCGAACTGTTTCGACACAAAATCCACCGCATTACAGCTGCCTGCCGAAACCCCGATGATATATGAAAATTCCACATTTTTTTCAATAAGAAAATCCAGCACCCCCGCAGTAAATATGCCGCGGGTGGAGCCGCCTTCAAGTACTAATCCTGCCTGATACATGTCTGTTCCATCCTCCTGTCCGTTGAAAGAAAAACCCCGCAGTGATTTGCGGGGTTTTATAAGTCCTGTCCATCCTTTATCCATTATACTCTGGATAAATATTCTCCTGTACGTGTATCAATCTTGATAACATCGCCAATCTCAACAAATAATGGCACATAAACGAGAGCACCTGTCTCAACAGTTGCCGGTTTTGTTGCACCAGTTGATGTATCGCCTTTAAATCCAGGTTCTGTCTCCGTAATCTCAAGCTCTACGAATAATGGCGGCTCCATTGCGAACACTTCATTATTGTGAGAAAGAATCTTAACCATCTCGTTCTCTTTAACAAATTTCAATGTATCGCCAACCTGATCGTCGCTCAATGCGATCTGATCGTAAGTTTCTACATCCATGAAATGATATAAATCACCATCGCTGTAAAGATACTGCATATCTTTTCTTTCGATATGTGCCTGAGGACACTTTTCTGTTGGACGGAAAGTTTTTTCAACAACACCGCCACTCTTGATATTTTTTAATTTTGTACGAACGAAAGCCGCACCCTTTCCAGGTTTTACATGCTGGAATTCGATAATCTGATAAACATTGCCTTCATATTCAATAGTCAAGCCATTTCTAAAATCACCTGCTGATACCATGCTTGGAATCCTCCTTAAAAATATTGCATAAATAACTTATTCTAGTATAAATAACTTCCCACAATTTTTCAACTGTTTTTTTCTCGCTGACGTTTCTTTTTATAAAAATGTAAAACAATTTTTTCCAGTTTTCGTTTAAATACGATCTGAATCTCCTCTTTCGGATGAATTGGCTGAACGAGAATGCTGTAAATTCCCGCCAGACGCGCTCCCAAAATGTCTGTAAAAATCTGATCACCGATAAAAAGGACCTTTTCCTTCGGCACGTCCATCAGCGCTGCCGCTTTCAGATAATTTTCCGGGCTTGGTTTATGGGCATCACACACCGTATAGGCGTGGATATTTTCATTAAACATCTGAACCCTCGGCCCCTTATTATTGGAAATCAACGCAAAGACAAAGCCAATTTCCTTCAAACGGGCAAACAGTGCTTCCGCCCGCGCATCCGCCGGCGCTCCGTGGGGTACCAGCGTATTATCAATATCAAAAATGATTCCCCGATAACCTCTTTTATATAATTTTTCAAATGGTATGTCATACGTGGACGCCACCCAGGCGTCCGGATAAAGTTTCTCAAACATCCGGTCTTCCTCCCATAATCTGATATATTTTTTCCATATCCAGCGATTTTCGTACTAAATCTGCCAGCTTGTCATATTCCGCTTCTTTATAGGCTTTCATATTCGGCATCCGGTCAAATCCTCCGTCCGCCGCTGCCTTGTCCCCATTTAAATGATATCTTTCCATCAACGGCTCAATGAGATGGTTCAGGAAATCTCCCTCATCAAAAATACCATGTAAATAAGTTCCCATCACGGTTCCATCACGGTTCGTCATTCCATCCATACGTCCGTCAGCAAGTCTGAGCCAGGGCAGAAATTCACTGCTGTCCCGTTCTTCCATCCGGGTATCGCCCATATGGATTTCATAGCCTTCCACCGGGCAGCCTTTCATGCCGCCGTTAATCACTGCCCCGCAAATCCGGGTCCGTGTCTTTTCTTCACGGAAGATCGTCTGTCCGGGAAGCAGGCCCATTCCGGCCATCTCGCCGCCATCTTCCACCCCTTCCGGGTCCGAAAGCACACTGCCCAACATCTGATAACCACCGCAGACACCCATCACGGAAACGCCGTCTTTTGAAAGACGTATGATCCGTTCTTCCAGACCATTATTGCGCAGCCACCGCAGAT
>CABRLU010000106.1 GCA_902471845.1 uncultured Lachnospiraceae bacterium
AGTAGTTGGCGGGGACATTTAAGACGCCCACCTTTGCCGCATCAATTCGCTTACGGAGCATAGCGGATATCTGGTCGCGGACATAGGCGTCTTTGAGCATCTCCGGTTCGATCATCAGGGCGGTGGCAAAGGAAGCATCCAGACGGCGGACATTTTTATCATTCAGTCCGGTGCCTTTAGTGTACAGTATTGTCTTTCGGTAGTCTTCGGATAAAATGTCTCTGATTTCATCTACGGTGGGCGCAATCAATTCATCAATCTCTTCATCAGTAAAATCGTAGGACTGTAAAAACTGGTAGTTCATTGTTCGGAGGTTTTCAAGTTTCTTTTCCGAAGCTTTGGTAATGGCAAAGGTATAATGATTTTTTTCACAGTTTTTCAGGTAATCCTCCATTGAAGTATAGGAATCCCACAGCTTCAGCATGGATTCGGTCAGTACCAGTTCAATATCCTGAATATCATAGACATTGTTCCACACATCCCGAACCTGGTATATCTGGTGGTCTCTGGCAAATTTCTGAAAATCCACAGGAAATACGGCGCCTTTACAAAAGGAATTCCGAAGGACACAGCCAGGCAGAAGATAATCTGCGCCGATATCTTCGCCCCATCGCTGCATCAGTTCCGGCATGGCCAGACCGTAGCCGTCGCTGTCATTTAATTCAATATCTTTATCTTTAATATATTTCATGCTCGGCTGTTCTCCGCGTGTATCGTCCAATTCAATGATATCGGATTGAAAGTGGGTGATACAGTCATGAACGACTACGATACCCCTGGGCATGGAAACAGGAATCGATGAACTGCAGACAAGAGACCGATAGGCTTCCAGCTTGGCCGGGGTAAAGGCTTTTGATAAATCCCGGCCATTGTCGATTCTTCGGTTCAATTCGGGCAGAAGGGTTTCATTGACAAAAATTATCGTGTTGGTCTTTACACCGCCGGTGGTGCCGAGGAGCCGCCGGTAGCCGGTGCCGTTTATCTGGAAACCGTCTTTATACATTTTCCTGTAGTCTTTGATCGAGTCGATGACTACACAGACGTAGTCTTTCTGAAATTGGTATTCATCCAGTTTTTCATAAAGCTTTTTTATGCGGGGCCTTGAGATGGACAGATTTTCTTCGGCCCTTAACATTTTTATCCGGGTTTTTATATCAGAGATACGAAGTTCAGGTTTCGCGACTCCATTCAGCTCATCGATAAAACGCAGCAGCTGGCTGTCGCTTAATGTGATTAATTCTTTATTCTCCCGTGCCTGATTTATCGTAAGTTGTAACTTCCATTTTGCTCTGCGGAGGCGGGAAGAATGTAATTTATATATATATCTTTGAGATGCCAGATGTTTTGACATGATATCTTCCTCCATTCATTTTACAAAAACAAACATATGTTCGACTCTCGTAAAATAATCATACAGTGAATTGAAGAAAATGTCAATGCAAAGAGGATGTTTGTGTGATGAGATTATTGAAAAGTATGTAGAAATGAATGTGGCACATCCTTTTCGAGAAGGGAACGGACGTAGTACAAAAATTTGGCTTGACCTTATCCTGAAAAAGGAAATAGGGCAGGTTACAGACTGGAGCTGTGTGGATAAAGACGATTATCTTTTGGCGATGGAACGCAGTCCGATTAAGTATATTGAGATTAAACATCTTTTAAAACAAGCCTTAACAGGGAAAATTAATGATTAGGAAGTATATATGAAAGGTATCGATTATAGTTATTACTATGAGGGATATACCGTTTATAAGTCTGCAGATTTAAAAAAAGTTAGAGATTAATGAGAACATATTGGGCAGTGAGGAGCAAAAATGTTAAAAACAATCCCCTGCTTCCTCATGAGCGAGGGGGCAGGGGAGTTGAGAGTGTCAAAGCTACTTACGATTCCCTTAAGTTATTGAATTGCTTTTGTAACAGTTCCTTATAAATTGTGCGTAATTTGATTTTTAAAAAGCCAGAAAGGTTATTGCTGCCTTTATTTCCCAGGAGCTTTCCATAACCGCCTTTAGTTTCGGGAAGCGGATTCTGGCAGACTTTTTGAATGGCTTTACGGATTAGGATTTTTTGGCTTCCATCCAGCTTTCGAAGGTCATCCAGAGCTTCCGGAAGGTATTTTACATTCCAGTTCATTCAAATTCAATATCGTCTGTATTTTCATAATCAGACGGGGTAAATCCGAACTCCTGATCCACCTGTTCCTGGGAGATTGCGGTGGCAGGATTAAAATGAGACATACGTTCTGTAGCAGCTGTTAAAAGCCGTGCATCATTGATTTCATCCAAAAGTCGGATATATTCATCTGGTGAAAGAAGTACACATTCAGGTGTATTATTTTTCATGACAACTTTTGCACCGTAGCGTTTTACTTCGTCAAAGATTTTGCCTGCTAAACCACGGTTAAACAGGGAAATAGGAATTGTGTTTTCGATTGCACTTCTGATAGAACTCATAACCATCACCTTATGGATATTTTTGCATTTTCAACACAAAAAAAGGAACAGAATCTTTTCTGTTCCTTTTTAGTGCAGTTGACGGGACTTGAACCCGTACCCAGTTAACCCGGACTAGATCCTTAGTCTAGCGCGTATGCCAATTCCGCCACAACTGCGTTTCGTTTTCTGTGTTGCTCAACAACAATAAGAATAATACCATAGGGATTAAAAAAATGCAAGCGTTTTTTTGGAAAAATTTAAAAAATTTTGTATTTTGGTTTTTTATCCTGAAATAGCCAATAACAAATATAATTGTCCAGGATGATGGCTGCAGCACAGAGAGGAAGGAACATAAGGGCGAAGGGAAGGCAGACCTGACCAAAGAGGTTAAAAGGCAGGTTCGAATAGTCCCAGACATTCCATCCGAGCCGGAGATTTACGAGACAGCCGGTGGAAAATTCAACACACAGGGCGAAAAGCCAGACGTGAAGTGTTTCTTTCCAGAATGGATAGTCGGAAGAATGGGTGTGGCTCTGGTATCCGGCAAAGAGGAAGATAATGCCTCCGGCCATGAACATGGTCCAGTGGGAATACCCACGATAGAGAATTTCAATCATATAATACAGGCTGCCGCCAAAGGCAAAGAGAAAAAACTGTTTATAAGGCATCAAAAAGTTTTTTTCCATGGTCAACATCTCCTTTGTACTTTTTAGTTAGCCTTGGCAGTTTTGGATATTCTATGTGAGGGACATGTTTCCATGGATGAATTGGCAGATGATGATACCTGGTCTTTTAATCTGAGCAAAAATAGTGTATAATATATAGATTCAAATAAGAATAGGAGGTTAATACCATGAAGAAATTCGTAAAAATGATAAGTACGGTCACCATAATGTGCCTGCTCATGGCATCTTTGGCGGCATGTGGAAAAAAAGAAACTGGAAATGAAACAAATGGAAATATTGTAATTAACGAAACTCAGACAAAAGAACAGACCGAAGGTACAACAGAAGCTTCGGAGGAAATTAATGAAACAAAGCCGCCCTTTGAGGAGACAAAAGCCGAAGTGACGATTTCCATACCTGACGAAGTGGACACTATGCGTCCGATTCTCCTTGGAATCTGCAAAACGATGAGTGGCGGCAGAGCCTATGATGGTGGGGACAGCGAGTTTTTCTGGAATAGTATTTATGCGGCAATTAATGGAAGCAGCTGGATTCATCCGGATATCAGTTTGTCTGATGACGGCAGCGGCTATATGGTGCCGAAGGAAGCTATGGCAGAGTATGCCGAAGCCATGTTTGCAGGAAACAGTGCGATTCCGGAGGTTCCGGCGACAGTTGGCGGTATTGAGTTTGATGTGGACACGGATTGCTATATACTTTATAGCGCCGAGGGATATCTTGGTTCAATGGAATTTACGGAGATTGAAGAAACAGACAATGGTTACGAAGCAACGGTTGCTTTTACGACAAAGAGCGGCAATGTGGAAACACATACGTTTGTGATGACCAGCGGTGGATATGGAGTATTCCCATGTGCTGTAAATTCAGTAATCGATGAGTGATTTTAGATTAACAAGATTTTAATGGAGGAATTTTATGAAAAAAATCGTGCGTACGGTGGGGATTACACTAATTTTTGCGCTTGTATCCTTCTATTTTACTCTTCCGGCGCTGAATCTGCGGTCACCGGCTTTTTACAGCTGGCTGCTTGAGGTTGCTGTGGTTTATATTATAGCGTCTCTGATCGGAACATTTTCGATTTCAGATTTGCGGAATCGGACCGTGGATTTCAAATTTTTAAAAAACAATGCCAAAGCCGGCCTGATCGTCGTTATTTTGTCGCTGGCGGCTTTAGGTATCGGACAGGTTGCATCCCATCAGTTTTTTCATGCAGGTGCCTATCAGAAATTGATGCCTGTTGAGAACAGGGAGTTTTCTGAGGATATCACTCAGATTTCCATGAATGATGTCCCAATCGTTGACAGAGATTCGGCAGTTCGTCTGGGAAACCGGAAAATCGGTGAGCTGGTCAATCTCATTTCCCAGTTTGAGGTGGATGAGTACAGTTATTCTTATACTCAGATTAATTTTCAGGATGTGCCGACCCGGGTAGCACCTTTAAGATATGGGAATATCATTAAATGGTTTAATAACCGGTCAGAGGGTATTCCGGGCTATATTTCAGTAAATATGGCAACCCAGGATGTGGATCTCGTTCAGTTAGAGCAGGGTATCAAATACTCGCCGGGGGAATATTTTTTCAGAGATTTGGACAGGCATCTGCGGTTTAAATATCCGACGAAGATTTTTGAGGACTATTCTTTTGAAGTAGATGATGAGGGAAAACCTTACTGGATTTGTCCGGTGATCAATTATACGATTGGTCTGTTCGGCGGACGGGACGTCGTCGGTGTGGTCATTGTGGACGCATGCAACGGAGATTCGACTTATTATGATATTAAAGACTGTCCGGAATGGGTGGACAGAGCCTATTCGGCGGATATTATCGTAGAACAGATTAATTACTGGGGACAGTATAAGAATGGTTATATTAATACCCTGATTGGTCAGAAAGATGTCTGCATGACTTCCGGCGGGTATAATTATCTGGCGCTGGATGATGATGTGTGGCTTTATACCGGCCTGACATCTGTGGGCAATGATGAATCCAATATTGGTCTTGTACTGGTCAATATGCGGACAAAGGAAGCCCATTATTATATTGTATCCGGTGCTACCGAATATTCGGCTATGGAATCGGCGGAAGGCCAGGTTCAGAATCTCGCTTACAATGCAACTTTCCCGGTACTTCTTAATATAGGAAGTCAGCCGACCTATCTTGTATCTTTAAAGGATAATGCAGGATTGGTTAAGAAGTTTGCCTTTGTCAATGTGGAAAAGTATCAGCAGGTGGCGATCGGAGATACGCTGAATGAGGCCTATTCCGTTTATGTGAAGCTTTTATCATCGGGACAGATGATTGATACCGGTGATTTATCGGAAATCACAGGACGTGTTGTTCAGGTGGATTCGGCGGTCAAAGACGGAAATACCTACTTTTATGTTCAGATTTCCGGTTCGGATAAAGTTTTTATGGCTTCCATACAGCTGAATGATGTGCTGGCGGTACTGAAACCGGAAGACAGAGTAACTATTAATTATGTGGATTCGGAAGATACCTTTGTCATGATGAATCAGATTGAGAAAAAGTAGGGGCAGTTATGAAAAAAGGGGATATCCTGTTGATCTGCGCGGTCCTTATTCTGGCTGCGGCGGGGCTGATCTTTATGAATCTGGGCGGTAAAAAGTCGGGCGGAACGCTGACAGTGACAGTCGGAGGCGAAGTTTATGAGACCTATGACCTGGCAAAAGACCAGGAGGTTTCACTGGATATCGACGGCTGGCATAACCGGTTTCAGATTAAGGATGGCGTCGTTTCCATGCTGGAGGCGGATTGTCCGGACCAGTATTGTGTCGAACATGCGCCGATTGATAAAATGAACGAAACGATTGTCTGCCTGCCCCATAAAGTAGTTCTTGAGATTACCGAAGGGGAAGAACCGAGAGACGTGGATGCATAGAAAAAATGAAGAATAACGGTGCGTAAAGGATGAATTATGTCTAAAAAAGTTGCGATGGCCGGGATGTTTACAGCCCTGGCGATGATATTCAGTTATGTGGAAGTGCTTATACCGATAAATTTAGGTATTCCGGGGATGAAACTGGGCTTGGCCAATCTGGTGGTTGTCGTGGCTCTCTATACGATGGGGGCGCCGATGGCCTTTGCCATATCGATGATTCGTATTTTACTCGTTTCGGTGACCTTCGGCAGTCTGGCGGCGATGCTCTACAGCCTGGCAGGCGGTATTTTAAGTTTTTGCGGTATGATGCTGCTGAAAAAAATACCGAATTTTTCCATGATCGGTGTGAGTGTGGCCGGAGGTATTCTTCATAATATCGGCCAATTGGCCGTAGCCATGGCGGTGGTGGAAAACATCCATCTGATTTCCTATCTGCCACCCCTGCTCATTGCCGGAACAGTGACCGGAATGCTGATCGGTATTGTGTCAAATCAGGTCGTTCCGAGAATAAAACATGTGTTAAAATAGAAAATGCAAAATAAATGCTTTCACCCTGTGTCCGAATGTGGTATGATACAGGGTGAATGTTTTGAATATGCAGAAATGAGGAGTCGATTGAAGATGGATAAGAAAGTCAGAACACGATTTGCCCCGAGCCCGACGGGACGGATGCACGTAGGAAATTTAAGAACAGCATTGTATGCCTATCTGATTGCCAAACATGAAGGCGGCGATTTCCTTTTGAGAATCGAAGATACGGATCAGGAACGCTTTGTGGAAGGCGCTGTGGATATTATTAACCGTACCCTTGAAAAGACCGGTTTGATTCATGATGAAGGACCGGACAAGGACGGCGGCTGCGGCCCATATGTTCAGAGTGAGCGTCATAAAGCCGGTATTTATATGGAATATGCGAAAAAATTAATCGATAAAGGTGAAGCCTATTATTGTTTCTGTGACAAACAACGTCTGGAAAGCCTGAAACAGGAAGTGGCCGGTAAGGAGATTATGGTTTATGATAAACATTGCCTTCATCTTTCCAAAGAAGAGGTCGAGGAAAAACTGGCATCGGGAATCCCGTATGTTATCCGTCAGAATAACCCGACGGAAGGCACCACCACTTTCCATGATGATATTTATGGTGATATCAGTGTAGATAATGCGGAACTGGACGACATGGTTCTCATTAAATCCGATGGATATCCAACCTATAATTTTGCCAATGTGGTCGATGACCACCTGATGGGCATTACCCATGTGGTTCGTGGAAATGAATATTTATCTTCCTCACCAAAGTATAATCGTCTCTATGAAGCTTTCGGTTGGGAAGTTCCGACCTATGTCCATTGTCCGCTGATTACGGATGAGGAGCATAAAAAGCTGAGCAAGCGCAGTGGCCATTCTTCCTTTGAAGATTTACTGGAACAGGGCTTTTTGACCGAAGCTGTTGTCAACTATGTGGCCCTCCTTGGATGGAGTCCGGAGGAAAATCGGGAGATTTACAGTCTGGAAGAGCTGGTACAGGCATTTGATTACCGTCATATGAGCAAATCTCCGGCGGTTTTTGATATGACCAAATTAAAATGGATGAATGGTGAATATATCAAAGCGATGGATTTTGATGCTTTCTATGAAAAGGCTCTGCCTTTTATTAAAGAAACCATTCACAGAGATGTGGATTACAAAAAGATTGCGGAGATGGTAAAGACGCGTATTGAAATCTTCCCGGATATTCCGGCATTAATTGATTTCTTTGAAGCTGTTCCGGAATACGATGTGGCCATGTATACCCATAAGAAGATGAAGACCAATGCGGAGACATCACTTACAGTCTTAAAAGAGGTTCTTCCGGTTCTGGAAGCACAGGAAGATTACAGTAATGATGCCCTTTACGGCCGTCTTGTGGAATTCGTGAAAGAAAAAGGCTATAAAAACGGATACGTGATGTGGCCAATCCGTACCGCAGTTTCCGGCAAACAGATGACACCGGCCGGAGCGACTGAGATTATGGAAGTCATCGGCAAAGAGGAATCTTTGGCAAGAATCCGCAGCGCCATTGAAAAGCTGGAAGCATGCAAGTAGACAGCGCCCAGAAAAAAGCAATTGAACATGACCGGGGACCGATGCTTGTACTGGCCGGCCCCGGTTCGGGAAAGACCCTTGTGATTACCCGGAGAACGCAGTGGCTCATAGAAAAAGCCGGTGTGGCTCCGGGTAATATTCTTGTAGTGACCTACACCCGGGCAGCGGCGGGAG
>CABRLU010000107.1 GCA_902471845.1 uncultured Lachnospiraceae bacterium
CCCAGAGCCGCCGATATCGATGTAGAGCTGTGTCCTGTGTCAAAGGCATCACACTGGCTTTCCCGGTGTTTCGGGAAACCGCTCATACCGCCGTAGGAACGAAGGCCTGCAAATTCATCCTTCCGTCCTGTCAGAATCTTGTGAGTATAGGACTGGTGTCCCACATCCCAGATAATCTTGTCCTTTGGTAAATCCAAACAAAGGTGGAGGGCCATCGTCAATTCAACAACGCCCAGATTTGAGGCCAGATGTCCGCCTGTTTCACTGACTGAATGAATAATAAAGTCTCTGAGTTCTTCCGCCAGAGCACCATACTGAGACGGATCAATATTTTTTATATCATTCGCCTGTTTGATCTGCTCTAATATCGCTGACATAATCCTATCACCTGCTTATTTTTCTCTGTGTACAAGCTGACATATCAATTCCTCTAAAAATGGATTCTCCATGCCTTTCGCTTCCGACATCTCCTCCAGTAAATCTATGGCTATTTTGGAAAAACGCTCCGCTTCAGCCATCGCACCGTCAATGCCAAACAGTGTCACGTAGGTCGTTTTATGATTTTTCTCATCACTGTGAATCGGTTTCCCCAGAACTTCCAGGGTTCCTGTCACATCCAGTATATCATCCTGAATCTGAAAACTGATACCAATATTTTTTGCCATCTGCTCCACTTTATTCAAAGAGTCCGCATCTGCTCCGGCCAGTACCGCTCCGATCATCATGGAACATTCAATTAACGCACTTGTTTTCATCTCATGAATAAAATCCAGCACCGATTTATCCAGCGGCTGTCCTTCCCGCTCCACATCGACGACCTGGCCGCCGATCATACCATAAATGCCCGGTTTGGACGACAATATCTGCAACGCTCTGGCTACACATTTAAACTCTGCTGTATCCTCTGCCAGATCAAAAGCTTTTGATGCCGTTTCAAAGGCATAATTTAACAGAGCATCTCCGGCAAGAATAGCCATAGCTTCACCAAATACAACATGAGAGGTCTTTCTTCCTCTCCGGTACTCATCGTTATCCAGGGCCGGCAGATCGTCATGAATGAGCGAATAGGTATGTATCATTTCGATTGCCGCCATAAACGGATGAATCACTGCCTCATGGCTGCCTCCGAACAGCCGGTAGGTCTCCTGAATCAGCATCGGCCGCAGACGCTTGCCTCCAGCCATCAGGCTGTAATTCATCGCCTGAAATATGGTCTTCTGATAGCCCTCTTCTTTTGGCGCACAGGCGCTTAAAATCGCCTCAATTTCTTCCGTTCTTTTTCCCAATTCTTGTTTAAAATCCATGATTTTTTCCTCATCACTGACTTTATCAGCTTATTCTTCTTCACTTACCTCGATCAGCTTCTTCTCCACTTTGTCCAGGGAATCATTGCAATATTTCACCAGTTTCATCCCTGCCGTATATAATTTAAAGGATTCCTCCAGACTGGTTTCTTTATTCTCCATCTGTCGGATTAAATCTTCCAACTCTTCAAAGGCTGTCTCCAATGTCTTACTTTTTGCCATGTTCCCCACTTCCTTTCCCGGTCTTTCCTTCGGTTACCGGCACCTTCGATATTCCTGATGTATCGGTATGCACCGCAGATACCACCGCTTCCAGCTGTCCGTCCAAAAGACGCACCTGTATGGCTTCTCCAACAGCAGTATCCTCCACAGAATGAATATCCTGTCCATTCTTTTTCCCGACCACCGCATAACCCCGTTCCAATTGTTTCAGCGGCGATAATCCAGAAAGTCTTTCACTGTAAATAGCCAATCGATGCCGGCCCTCCTTCAGCCGTTCCCGCATCAACTGGTCCAGCTGGTCTTCCGTGTGCATCAGCTGCTGGCGGTAATCATTGATTCTTGAAAAAGGACTGACATATTTTAACTGTTTTTCATACTGGTTCGTCACACTTCGATACCAGTTCAGCCGTTCTTCCATCTTCATGCTCAGCCGACGGCTGCCATCCTCCAGCCGTCTTAGAATCTCTGACCATTCCGGAACTGCCAGTTCCGCTGCTGCTGAGGGCGTCGGTGCCCGCAGATCGGCCACAAAATCAGAAATGGTCACATCAGTTTCATGTCCCACCGCCGAGATGATCGGTGTCTTACATCGGTAAATCGCATCCGCCACTATTTTTTCGTTAAAAGCCCAAAGGTCCTCGATGGAACCACCGCCCCGGCCCACGATCATAACATCCACGCCGTAGGCATCCAGATACTTTATCCCCCGGACAATACTCGGCGCCGCCTGTTCTCCCTGGACTGTCGACGGATACAAAATCAGCTGAACATAAGGATTTCTCCGGGATGAAATATGAATCATATCCTGAATCGCCGCCCCGGTCCGGGCCGTTACAATACCAATACGCTTCGGATAAGACGGAATCGGCTTTTTATGTTCCGGTGCAAAATAACCGGCCTGTTCCAGTTCTTTTTTCAATGCTTCAAACTGCTGATAGAGAAGGCCCTGCCCTTCCATGACAATCTCCCGGGCATAGAGCTGATACCGGCCGTCCCTCTCATAAACACTGATATTCCCCAGAACGATGACCTGCTGTCCTTCGCTGAGACGAAATTTCAGACCACTTCTCGAACCTGCAAACATAACACAGGGAATGGCCCCTTCCCTGTCCTTCAGGGTAAAATAAATATGCCCGGAAGTATGATATTTACAATTAGATACCTCACCCCGGACATAAATCCGGCTTAAAAAATAATCCTCCGAAATCAAACTTTTAATATATCGATTTACCTGAGACACGGAATATATATTCTTCAACCGAGTTTTCTCCTTTATTTTAATCGGCTCTTTCGAGCCGTTTTATGCCTGACCGATTTCAGGCCAGTTTTGCCAGAATCGCATTGACAAAGGACGGCGACTGATCCGTACCGTACCGTTTTGCCAGTTCTACAGCTTCATTGATCGCAACTCCCGTAGGTACTTCCTCATCATAAAGAATCTCATAAGCTGCCAGTCGGATGACTGTCAGATCCACTTTTGTCATTCGTTCTGTTTTCCATTTATCTGCTACTCCGTCAATCTGAGCGTCCAAATCCGCCTTTTTTTCCCGGATAGCATCCACTTTTCCCTGAATATAGGTTCGGTCTTCATCGGATATTTCTCCAAGGTCGTTCAGATAAAAACCTTCCTGTTCTGTCATCTCCGCTTCCGGATGAAATTCCGTGCGGAATAACAGACGAAATATATGTTCCCGCAATTCTCGTCTGCCCATAATTTCCTCCTAAAACATACCCTTTATCACTGTAAAAGTGACGCAGGGTCAGAAAGGCCCTACGTCACTTATACTCCCACGCATACGTGAAAAATTATTCGTCTTCCAGATTTACACCGGCCACCCGGATATTTACGTCCTCAACACTGAGTCCGGTCATCGTTTCAATGGCATTCTTTACTCTATCCTGAACAGCACCGGTGACTTCCGGAATATTATATCCGTATTCCATATTAATGGCCAGGTCAACGCTGACTTTGCCGTCAGACACTTCAATCTTCACACCTTTGGAAAGATTCTTCATGCCAAGCTTTGCAACCAGTTCATTGGTAATGTTGCCGTACATGGAAGCAACACCCTTGACTTCCGTCGCTGCCAGTCCTGCAATGATTGCAACAACTTCATCTGCAATCTGCACCTCGCCGATCACACGGTCATCATGTATTGAATAATTCATTGTGTTTTCCTGTTCTTTAGCCATCGGTCTCTACCTCCATTATTTTTAACGCTTCTTATCTTGTATTATAACAAAATTATATGCTTTTGCAAAGAAATTTATCAATTTAATGTCGTGATGACCACATTTTCCGTACCAACATCGGTTTTTCTTGAAATAATGTCTTCAATCTGTGCCCGTTCACTCTCCGTCAGACTCTCCCGGCAGACAACCACGTCACAGGAATCCTTCGTCAGGCTTACCACCGAATTTTCAAAGCCTTTGGCGGTCAGAAGGTTTTCCGCAGCCACTTCCATCTCTGAACGATTTGTCATATCCATCAGATCTTCCATCGCTGACTGCTTCAAATCCTCAGTAACATTCTCATTATTAATGACATCGATGAGCGCTTCTTTATTTTTTGAACGCATCTGCTCCCGGTTTAATTTCGCCTGGGCGCTGAAATTCTGAGCTGCCGCCGTACTTGTCAGCACTGCTTCGCCCACGTCTTCCGGACTTTCTGTTTCACTGTTCTCCAGATCCTCCATATCCTCTTCATCAGCAACTTCAATCTCTTGAATATTATTTTCCGTCAAATCCAGCAGAACCTCGTCCGCTGCAGTTTCTCCTCCTTCGCCGACCGCCGCATTGGACAGTACCGAAGACTCCCTGGCCTCCGTTGCACCAGACTTGAAATTCAAATATCCGGCAACAACGATCATCACCGCCAGGGCCGCAATAATTACCTGATTTTTTCGGATACTTTTTTTCTTCAAACAGGACCCTCCTTATTCACCTTTCATTTTTACTACTTTAATTTTATGTACGGGAATATTAAATAGAACCTGAACCGCCTGAGTAATTTCATTTGCAACATTTTCATTATCGCCGCCCTCAGCCGCTACCAGGACCCCTTCAATCTCCGGCTCCATCTCCTTGATCACCCAGGGCACATCATTCCCGCTGCCATCCTTTGTATAGAGCGAACTTTCACTTTTACTCGCCTCATTACTCTGACGGGTGCCTCCCTGGGCATCTGTCTCATTGACCGTACTGGTATTGGTGGTCAGATCCTTTTCCACCACATATTCTTTCGATGCCTTTGCCCGAATCATCACCTGAATTTTCCCGACGCCATCCATCTGTTCCAGGATGCTTTTAAGTCTCTGTTCCTGATTCTCTACATAAAGGTTTAATGCTGTCTCTGCAGAATCCGAAGATGTACCTCCTGCTGCCCCGGAACCACCCCCGGTTCCTGAACCAGACAGTGAATAGCCGCTGCTTTCCGATGTTTTTCCGGACGTCGGCCAGACGACAACAAGGCACAAAATACCTGCCAATACGATGATCAGTGCACTCTCTTTATTCCATTTCAGGTTCATCCATTTCTTCATGATAATATCTCCAGTTCCAACTGTTCCACATCCATTCCAAACTGCAGCGATAAATCCTTTGTCCATTGTTCTATTTTTTCCTTCGGCACAGAAGGCTCCCCGTCCCCGTTCTTTACTGCTTCGCCGATTCGTATTTCTTCCACATTCACATTGCCGCTTTTCTCCGAAGTTTCCCCCTGGGGAATATTCCTGTCTTTTGGCAAAATTCCGACCTTCATCCCATAAATTTGCCCGTAATCACTGCTCTCCACATCTTCATTCATATCCAGTTCACAGTATTTTACTACCATGGCATCGGCTTCAAAATAAAGCCTCACTTCCTCCTGAATCATTTGCCGATATCCTTTGGCAAAGGTTCCGTCCATTCCAAAAACTTCTTCCCCGGCCTGAGCATCCGATGCCGAAATGCGAAAACTCTCTCTTATAAAATTTTGATAGACCCGTTGATCCATTCCCGTCAGCCGGGTCAGCGGCAAAAGAATGACCAGAATCAGAAGCAGCCCCATCGTGAGCCGTATATATTTTTTGTATTTTTCGTCAGGAATCAATTGTCCTGCCATTGTCATGAGCAGAAGAAATACGACCACATTCTGAATCCATTCCCGAAAAATCGCCATCTGTTTATCCTCCGAAAACCGCCCCTGAGGCTGCCGTCATCATTGCCATTGATAAAAAGAAAAGAATAAATACGGTTCCCTGGACCTTCAAAAGGAGCAGCACGCCCTCCGCCACACTGTGGAGACAGGCAAGCATCCGTTTGTCCGCCACAGGCTGAACAATGGCCTGAGTCACCTGATACATTAGCACAATTGCTGCCAGTTTTACGGTCGGTATCAAAAATAAAACTGCCAGTACGATAAGTCCCGCTGTTCCCACACCATTTTTTATGAGCACCGCCGAACCAATCACAGTCTGCATCGCCGCTCCCATGGCATCGCCCACACCGGGAACAGCCGAGGTTACCCGCGCAGCCCATCCGTTTTTCAATGAGTCAAAAGCCGGCATGATCAGGCTCTGTATAAAATTCAGACCGAGAATGACACCGAGAACCGTTTTCAGAGACCATTCGGCAATCGTCTTCATCAAATCCGCACATTTTGAAAGGGAATCCTCTTTTGACAGCTGATTTACGAGAGATATCAGCACATACATATGAATCAGTGTCAGAATAAATCTGGAAATCAGCCATTCGGTCAGTGTAATTCCTGTCACCATGGCCTGCTGATACCATATGCCCGTCTGAATATTTCCGGTCAGTGTCACTGACAGACAAAAGACCGGAACCAGCGCCGACATGAATTTTAACATGTTGCTCATCAGCTCAGCAGCCATCTGCCCGGCTGTCATAAAGGATGTCAAAAGCAGCGAAAAGAGCACCATATAAGTCAGATAAAACCCGGTCTCTGCAACAAAAGTCTTAGAGAAGGCCATGGAAAAATTGGTAAATACGGCGCTGATAAAAACAATGCCGAGCATTTGAACCAACATGGCTTTATTACTCTTGATCTCATAAAAAAGCTGGTCCAGTAAATAATCCTTCAGGTTCTCTACGACGCCCTGAACATCGCCGCTGACCAACCGGCCAACCAGTTCGGAAAAGGATATATCAACCGATTCAGGCAGCATTTCATCCATGGCCTCCTGAATCTGTCTGTAATCGAGGGTATCATCCTCTGCCGCCAGTACCGTCATCCCGGTCAAAAACCACAGACAGAGCGCCAATACCGCCATATGCCGGGACCGTCCCTTTTGTATCTGCCCCATCATTCCCCCATAAATTCCTGAATCGTTGTGAGAAGTGTCGTTAAAATCGGCAGACTCATCACAAGAATACTCAGTTTGCCAAACATTTCTATCTGAGAGGCAATACCGCCATAGCCTGCATCTTTACACAGATTAGCTGAGAATTCACTGACATAGGCAATGCCGATCACCTTCAGAATAATGCCAATATAGGCGCTGTTCACGGACAGATACTGGCGTATTGTGTCAATGCCGGAAAAAATCACTTCCAGCTTGGTCACCGAGAACCCAAAAAGAACGACACAGGCGGCAATTCCTGTCAGCAGTGCATATTCCGGCTGAACACTTTTTAGTTTCAGTGCCAAAAACACAGCCATCAGACCGATACAGGCAATTCGAATCATCCAAATCCCTCCCAACTAAAGTGCAAACATCTGCTCCACGGTCTGAAACAATTCATAAATGTAGGGAACAATCCAGAGCAACACAAGAATCAACCCGGCCAGACTGACTAAAAATGCCTGTTCATCTCTTCCCGAATGTTTCAGCACCTGGGTCAAAATGGATATCAGGATGCCTACGGCCGCAATTTTATAAATGATATGAATGGACATAGACTCCCCCTCTCTAAATGAACAAAAGAACGAGAAAACCACCGATGGTCAATGAAAGCACCTGATATACTTTTTCCTTATCCGGCCGTTCTGACTCCAGCAGAGAAATCCGTTCACGAAGTTCTTGAATACAGTCTTCCACAGCCGCTGCCTGAATAGAGACATCCTGAATACCTATAAAGTGTCCGAGGCGCCGAAAAAGCTCTCTGTCTTCCCTGTCAAATACATCTCCCATCTCTTCCACCGTCTGCTGCCATAAAAGCGCGCCTTCCGGTTGCTCCTGCTGTTCAAAATGTCCGGCCAGCTTTCGGTAAAAGTCCGCCATCGGCATTTTCATCTGACTACTGATTCGGAAAAACACCACATTCAACGGAAGACGGTAGGTTCCCGTCAGACTTTTAAAAAGTACCAGACTCTGAATCATTTCTCTTAACAGCCAAATCCGCCGACGGAGCATTGCTCCTTTCTCCCATCCAAGGAAACCGCATCCGACAAGAATCAGCAGACTGCCGATACATTTCATCCACCACATGTTAAACCGCCTTATAAAGTGTCCGACCATTGCAATCCAGTATCCGGCATACATGTCCGGCCCGCTGCCAGCCGTCCAGAAACACATATCTTTCAAAAAGGGATTTACCGCACCGCTGCTCCACATCCTCTGGACGACTCCCGTGAATCGTCGTCAATACCCGGCAGCCGCTGTGAACCGCATAATTTACCGCGTTCAAATCCTCCTTACCGCCCAGTTCGTCGAAAGCCACCATCTGTGGGCCCATCGCCCGGACCATCATCTCTATGCCCGCCGCCTTTG
>CABRLU010000108.1 GCA_902471845.1 uncultured Lachnospiraceae bacterium
GATGGAATCACTGGCTTCCATCATTAATACCATGATCAGCCCCAGATAAATAGCATAGGGCATCTGATTAAAATTCATATGGAGCAGTCCAAAGATGACCGCTGATAAAATCCATGCAAGAACCGGCGATTTTTTTCGATAGCTCCGATAAACAACGCCCCGCATCAAAAACTCTTCGCCGATAGCCGGACACAGAGCCATCACCAGCATGGATGTCAAAAAACCATGTTGATAAAGCCCTGCTGCCGTCTCAACAACGGCATTTTCCACAAAAAACATGGAGATCAGATTCAACAGCGCCACAATCGGATATGAACAGAGAATGATCGCAAAGGCAAATACCACTGTCTTAATGCCCACCGGCCGTATTCTGAATGTTTCCCTCATGTCCGCCTCGGAGATAAAAGCCCCGACAATCGGAATGATCAGAACAGACAACTGGGTGCCGAGTACCAGAGGCAGCGTATCATAAACACCCAAAAAGACCATTAAAAACTGAATTCCTATCATAACAACTGTTGTCACACACAAAATCCGATTGCCGTCCCTGGCGCTCAGCCCCGGATTATTTTCATAAATTTCTTTATAATATTCTTCCATGAATTTCCTCCATTTTTCAATGTAGTTTTAAAAACTATATATTGTGCTTTCATTGACTTTTTCCGTAAATTCGATATAATAAGACATAGCAGACGTATTTCTTTCATTTTATACAGGAGTGTGTATTTATGGATAACTTTCCTTCCATTCAAACGATTTTAGACGAATTTATTCAACATATATTGGAGCAGAACCCGATTTCAGCATCAGATCTGCCGAATATCGACCTCTATATGGACCAGGTCACCACCTTCATGGACGACCATCTGGAACATTCCAAACGCTACCCGGAGGACAAGATTCTCACAAAAACCATGATCAATAATTATGCGAAGAACCATCTTCTTCCGCCTCCCGAAAAGAAGAAGTATTCCAAGGAT
Source organism: uncultured Lachnospiraceae bacterium (assembly GCA_902471845.1). Classification (GTDB taxonomy): domain Bacteria; phylum Bacillota; class Clostridia; order Lachnospirales; family Lachnospiraceae; genus Frisingicoccus. The sequence continues at coordinate 981 of CABRLU010000108.1, forward strand.
CATATGCTGCTTCTCATATTTATTTACTATTTTAAAAACATACTGTCTATCAACGATATACAGAAGCTGCTCACACCAATAAACAATCGTTATTTTAAAAATGCCGAAGGCCACGATATGACCTGGCTCTACAGCCATATTATGGATGAAGAACCGGAGCAGGCCAAACGCATCGGCGAGGACATCCGACAGCTGTCGGAGGCCGCACAGAAAATTTTCCCGGATGGTCCGGCGGATGAACAGGAATATCTTCAATTATTGTCTATTATTTCTCTGCTTTCCTACGATGTCTACATCAAAAAGCAACTGATTGAAAAGTTAATTGACGCTTTTTCCTTTCCTGAAGACACCGAGAACAATAAAAAGAAAAAATAATGAAAGTAAAAGAAGCACTTGTTTCTCCTGACAGAGAAACAGGTGCTTCCTGCTTATTCCTGTTTTTCCTGAATTCGCTGAATCGCCAGATCATACCCATCGTTTCCATAATTCAGGGAACGGTTCACACGACTGATCGTCGCCGTCGATGCACCTGTTTTCTCGGCAATCTCCAGATAGGTTTTATGCTGGCGGAGCATTCTGGCCACTTCAAATCTCTGGGACAGAGAAAGAATCTCATTGATCGTCGCCAGATCCTCAAAAAAATCAAAACATTCGTCCACCGATTTCAACTGAATAATCGCTTCAAATAACGTCTCCACCGCCGGTGTGCGTATTTTTTTATTCATAGTTAATCCCACCCTTTAACACTGTAAAATTTGAAATCATTACTTATATATTAACATCTCATAATGATAAAGTCAATTCAATTTGAAAAGGATTCACTCTTCTCCGGCGCATATTGCTTAATTGCATCTTCAATTCGGCTTTTAACGATGGCCGCGATCTCCACGGTCTTCATTCCCTTATACTCTTCATAGGTCAATGGTTCCAAATAATGAATCTGAGCTGTCATCTTTCTGACAGAATGGATATCAAAGGCTTTATAAGAATCAATGATCGCCACAGGGACGATCGGGCATTTAGCATAAACAGCGCTCTTAAAAGCGCCGCCCTTGAAATTCAGTAGCTTATTCCCCTCACGACTGCGTGTCCCTTCCGCAAAGATAATATAATTTCTTCCCTGTTTCACTTCCTCGGATACCTGGCGGATGACGGTCATCGACTGACGCACATCTGACCTGTCCATCGCCTTCGCACGCACCATCCGTGCAATCTGTTTTACCAGAAGCGCATTGGCCACTTCCTTTTTCATAACAAAAGAGGTAAAGCGCCCATGGGTCTCAAAAAAGAGCAGCGTATCAAAAAGTCCCTGATGATTCGGGAACAAAATATAACCATTTTCCTTTGGAAGATTTTCCAGGCCATAACATTCTACTTTAACCCTTCCGGCCCGGTTGGCCCGGGTGGTCACTTCCTGCAAAAGAGCATATCTCTGTTCCTCATCATATTTTTCAAAATTTTCATCTTTGCCATAACGGCAGATTTTAAACCACCATTCCGGCACCTTGTAGAGAAGCCGGATGACCATCAGAATAATTCGTTCCATCTCTAAAACTCCACTTCATCTTTATAGTATAATAATGCATTACATATGGCTGCCGCCACATTGCTTCCGCCTTTTCTGCCCGCGGCAATGATCCATGGTACGTCCGCCTGCATAAACAATTCCTTTGACTCCACCACATTGACAAAGCCCACCGGCACACCGATGACCAGTTCGGGCTTCACCGCTCCGCTCTCTACAAGCTCATACAGACGAATCAATGCGGTCGGTGCATTACCAATGGCAAAAATCACCGGGTTCTTTATGCCGGCCCCACGCTCCATACATATAGCGGATCGGGTCACGCCCCGCTGTTTCGCTTCTTTGATGACTGTCTCATCATCGATAAAGCAGTGAACCTGGCCGCCGTACTCTGCCAGACGGCGTTTGTTAATCCCCGACATGGCCATCCGGGTATCTGTAACGATATCCGCCCCGTTTCTGAGGGCCTGAATTCCCTTTTTGCAGGCATTGGCTGAAAACTTAAGGTTTATATTGTAATCAAAATCCGCAGAAGTATGAATACATCGGCGAACAACGGAGAGTTCCGGCTCTTTCCAGGCCGTATCCCCCAATTCCCCGGTAATGATCTCCATACTCCGCGCTTCAATATCTCCCGGTTTGACAAATTCTATTTTATCAAGCATGTGTTCCTCCCGTTAATACTCAATTCCCTTTCTGGCCGCCACACCACCGTCAAAAGGATGTTTTTCTTTATGAAGCACGGATATATAATCTGCCGCCTCCCAGAGCCTGCCGCCCTCATATCGGCCTGTAAGAATCCATTCCCGGTCTTTTCCGGCTTCCAGCAGATGACATACCACCGCTTCGTCCACCATCTCCCGGCCGATTGCGTATAAGATTTCGTCCAGAAATATAACCTCCGCAGACAATTCCCCGGTTTGAAGCTTTCGCCCTATTTTCTCAAGTACATCGGCATAGGTCCGCTTCAAAGCTTCCTTTTCTTCCAAAGACATACGAAACAGAAATTTCATCGTTTCCGGCCCTTTTAACAGTGTAACTTCCGGAATATGTTCCAGTATTTTTCGTTCAGAGGAGGTGTTATCCTTTAAAAACTGATAGATCAAAACTTTTTTTCCGGCGCCGGCCGCTCTCAGGCACAATCCCATGCCTGCTGTCGTTTTCCCTTTGCCGTCACCGCAATAAATATGTATCATACCCAACCTCCTCTATCAATGTCATATTACCACATAATACCAAAATCCGCCATACGATGCCTGAGTTTTTCCAGAGCCTTTTTTTCAATACGGCTCACGTAACTTCTGGAGATTCCCATCATCGTTCCGATTTCTCTCTGGGTTATCTCTTTATAACCCCTCAACCCATACCTCTTATATATGATTTCCCGTTCCCTGTCTGTTAATACCTCATCAATAGCCAAATACATCTTTTGAATACGCTCGGAAAGCATCATGCTGTCCACCACATCCTCGGAAGTATCCTCAACCACGTCGATAAAGCTGATTTCATTTCCCTCTTTATCCGTGCCGATCGGTTCATACAGGGATATTTCCCGATTCAGCTTCCGCTCTGTCCGAAGCATCATTAACAATTCGTTATCGATACACCGGGCGGCATACGTCCCCAGACGGCTGCCCTTATCTGCCTTGAATGTATTTACAGCCTTTACCAGGCCAACAATCCCTATAGCGATCAGCTCATCCGTATCCCGCCCGGAACCGGCATATTTTTTTACAATATGGGCCACCAGACGCAGATTTTTCTCCACCAGAATATTTTTCGCATCCATATCTCCATCCTGATATCTGGAAAGATAATAGGCTTCTTCTTCGCTGCTCAATGGTTTTGGAAATGACTGCAAGAAAAAAGCACCCCTATGCGACCTTTATTTTAATGTATGCGCCGCTTTGGGATGCTGTGTCTGTCCCTGATATTTTACATATTATTTATCTGATAGGTGATATAGATCATGCCAAGGCCATCCGGGCTTTCCCCGTTTAAAGCCTCCTTATACAAGTATCCAGGCTCTCCCGTTCTCGGATGGAAAAACCGACGGCTTTTTTCCACAGACAAGTGCTCAATAGCCTCCGGCATCCGTTTAATGATCCACGGGGATAAGAGCTGTTTTCTGTGAGACGGCAGAATTGCCTCAATCGGATATTGTTCCAACTGCTGTAACCGTTTTTGGTAAGTATACAAAGGCGCACTTGTCTTAAAATGCATCCAGAGACTGTAATCCAGATCATCTCCCGGAAACAAAATGTGATTTTTCCAATCAAAAAACATCACGCTGCCCACCGTATGTCCTGGTATAAAAATAGCTTCAATGAGATGATTTTCCTCGGAGGCTTCCTCAAAATCAAAGGTCTGATTGCATCGTTCCTCCGGTGCATCCAGGTCAAAGGTCTGGCCATTGATCAGCCAGCAAAACTCCTTCGTTCCCGCTGCATACCAGGCCATCCGGTCAAAATCTTCCGGCCATATCGGACCTTTTCCCGCTGCCTTACGCACTGACTCAAACCTGGCAGCCACCAACGGTTTCTGGTGATTCTGATACTCCTTATAGGTCGCCTTATCCGCCGGATTCATCCACACTTTATTAAAATACCGATTGCCGCCTGTGTGGTCCGTATGTCCATGCGTATTCACCACCCGTAGCGGCAAGTCCGTCACTGTACGAACCGCTTTGCTTATATCTGCAAAACCATAACCTGTATCAATGAGCATAGCCTGCCGCTTCCCTATGATCAGACTGCTTCCGACACCGCCCGGCTCATAAATCTGATAAACTCCCTCGGTTACCTGATTGATTTTGAAATATTCCCGCATGATTCTCACACCCTCTGTATGTTCTTAGTCTTTTCTTCGAAGTAAATCCAATGGTGAAAGCTCCACACCAAGATTTACAAAAATCTTCTGTTTCGGATGCGGGCAGCTTTCGATCAGCGTCCCCTCCGCATCCGTCATCGCCTGCACAGTGACTTCCAGATCCCGGCCGTCCGGCTTCATAACCTCAATGGTATCGCCAACAGAAAACTTATTTCTCTGTTCCAATCCATAGAAACCGTCGCCCCGGTCTTCTCCGATCAGTCCCAGATAGGTGTAGGCTTTTATATACGTATTATTATCATAAATCTGTGTGTCGTGATCCGGCTTTCCAAAGAAAAATCCCGTCGTAAACTGACGATATGTGCATTTTGCGATTTCTTCTTTGTAATAGTCCATCCGACTCCGATAAAGGGCTTCATCTTTCAGATAATCGTCAATGGCCTGACGGTAGGTCCGGGTCACCACAGCCACATAGAGGGCCGTCTTCATCCGCCCTTCAATCTTAAAGCTGTCAATGCCGGCCTCCACCAGCTCCGGAATATGTTCAATCATACATAAATCCTTGGAATTAAAAATATAGGTTCCCCGCTCGTTTTCGTAGACCGGAAGATATTCTCCCGGACGGGTCTCTTCCATGATCGCATATTTCCAGCGGCATGGATGGGTACAGGCTCCCTGATTAGCATCCCTTCCTGTAAAATAGCTGCTCAGCAGACACCGGCCGGAATAGGAAATACACATAGCCCCATGAATAAAAGTTTCAATCTCCAAATCCTCCGGGATATTCGCCCGAAGTTCCCGAAGCTCATCCATGGATAATTCTCTGGCCGAAACCACCCGCTTTGCACCAAGACTGTGCCAGAAGCGATATGTCCGATAATTGGTATTATTCGCCTGGGTACTGATGTGGATTTCAATCTCCGGACAGATCTCCTTCGCGATCTGAAAAACACCCGGATCTGAAATGATAAGGGCATCCGGCCCAATCGCCTTTAATTCACGGAAATATTCTTCCACACCGTCCAAATCTCCATTATGTGCCAAAATATTGGCTGTCACATAGACTTTCGTCCCATGGGTGTGGGCAAAGGCAATTCCTTCCCGCATATCTTCCATGGAAAAGTTTTTCGATTTTGCCCGGAGACTGAATACTTCGCCTCCGATATATACAGCATCCGCACCAAAAACCACTGCTGTTTTTAAAACTTCCAGGCTGCTGGCCGGAATCAATAATTCTGGTTTTTTCATTCTGTTACTCCTTCACACTGACTGTCATTCCATCACCAATCGGCAAAACAATCGTTTCCAGTCCGTCCATATGTTTTAATGTCCAAAGATACTCCCGCATACGGCTATGTATCGTCCGGTTCCGACGCACCACCGCATACCTCGATTCCACAACATCGCCATCCTGCAGAACATTATCCGATACAAGCAGACCACCCGGCGCCAAAAGCCGTAAAACTTCCGGCAGAAAACGGATATACTGGCCCTTTGCCGCATCCATAAAGATAAAATCATAGGGGCCGTCAAGCCCTTTCATCACTTCCGCTGCATCGCCTTCCAGAAGGGTAATCTTCTCTTCCATCCCGGCCCGGCAAAAATTCTGACGGGCGATCGGAATCCGTTTCTCATATTTTTCAATCGTCGTTATATGACTGTCCTCCGGCAGACACTCACCCATCAATACAGCGGAAAAGCCTATGGCTGTCCCGACTTCCAGAACCGCCCCAGGCTTCTTTATTTTCAAAAGCACTTTCAGAAGATTCCGACTTTCCTTACGAATGATCGGCACATAATCTCTGATAGCCTCCTGTTCAATTGTCCGAACCAATGGACTTTCATCCCTGTCTAACGACAGGATATAATCCAACATTCTCTCATCTACAATCACTGTCCGCCCTCTCCTTCGCCCGTATCACTGGCCGATTCGCCGTTTTCCTGGGATTCTCCGGATTCAGACTCCAATTCATCCGCTGTCGGCTGCTTCACTACGGAATTCTCCGCATTTCCCATCAGCTCGATCATATCATCGGCAGACATACTTGCTTTGACCACATATACTCCCGGCATGAGGTTTGCCTTACTCAGCCTGGATTTCAAAATAAATGCCCACTCGCTGTTGATCACGCCCGCATCCTTCAGTTTCTCGGCCACGGTCTTGCTTCCGTCTCCGTCCTTAATTTCTATCCGAATCTCTTCATCGGCATACTCAGAAACAACCGGCTCTCCGAAAACTTCATATGAAAACTCATAAGCAAATGCCCCGGCACGAAAGAGAATGAAAATGGCTACCACATAGATAATAATATTTACACCAAGTCCTAAAATGGCAGAAATGACTTTCTTCATGTCTGTGTCCTCCTCTAGCTATCCAAAAACGAAACATCAAAATCCAGACTGTTATAAATCTGGTCGGTCATCCGATTCATCATCAGCGCCAGCCCCTGTTCCGCTGTCAGAAACTCTATTACATCTGAATTCTGCAGAATATCCCTGTATTCTTCATTTAAAGCCTCCAAACGCCCCATATCCTCCGGCGTCTGCGGCCCGTTCTGTATCATAAAACATGCTTTTCGAAACTCATCCACTCTTCGGTTCAACTCCGCGTCTCTGACAATCTTCATCTGCAAACGACGATATTGATTATAAACATTACTCCGTTTAATTTCCCGAATAAGCTGCCGGGTCTGATATTCTACATTCTTCATTCTCTACCAGGCCTTTCTCCTGCATATTTATAATGGTAATGTTAACCACTAACATTACCATTATAAAGAATTCTCTTCAATTTATCAAGCCTAAACATCGACTTCCATAATAATCGGAAGAATCATTGGATTTCTCTTTGTCTGCTTCCATACATAATCACTCAATGTATCCCGAATCACACTCTTAATCTTG
>CABRLU010000109.1 GCA_902471845.1 uncultured Lachnospiraceae bacterium
TCAGTGTGCCAAGGGGCTGCGGCCCCTTTGGAAACCCCCGGAGGCAATCCGTCACGTTACGCATTGCAGTTTACCCGCATCAATTTCAAACACCTCATCACACAATGTATTGATGTCGGTTTGGTTATGACTGGTCAATATAATCGTTTTTCCTTGAGCCCTCAGAGCAAGAAACAATTCTCTCATTTTTTCTACGCCGTCGTTATCCAATCCATTAAAAGGTTCATCTAACAAAAGAATCGGCGGATTCTCCATAATGGCTTGTGCAATAGCCAACCTTTGTCTCATACCCAAGGAATATTTTCCAACTTTTTTCTTCATATCAGCATCAAGCCCAACCGTTTCAATCGCGCGGCGTATTTCAGCATCCGTTATCTTATTTTTTATGCTCGCCAACAATTTCAAATTTTGAAAGCCTGTCTGATTATGAAGAAAACCGGGGGTTTCAATAATAACGCCCATATCCGTATTCGTTCGTCCGGTGCTTGTTGCCAATAAACCTTCAATCCAAATCTGTCCTTCATAAGTGGGAACGAGCCCGCAAATACAGCGTAAAAGCATCGTCTTTCCTGAACCATTTCTTCCGATTAGCCCATATATCAATCCTTTTTCAAAGGAAGCATTGATATCATTCAGCACAACGGTGTCGTTATATTTTTTTGTGAGCTTTCTTATTTCAATAATAGGCACGACTTTTCTTCCTCCTTCTAAGGCAAACAGAAACACATTTTTTGCCTATTGAGAACGATTAGCTATATATATCTCAGTCTTATTGATTCTCATAAGACAAAGTACAAAAAACAAAAGCATAAAAAACAGCAGAACAAAAAAACTGTACTCAAACGAGTTGATTCCAAATATCGTTCCATTTCTTATAAGGACACTCAGTCGGGTTAACGCAACGATTGAATACTTTTCTGAATTTTCCGATAATATCATGAGTGAAAAAAGATCTTGTAAAATTAAGAAACCAGCAATTATACTTCCGATTTGTTTTTTCTCATCTAAATTAAAGAAAAACTGAATTTCTGCCAGACAAACGCTTGCCATCCACGAAAAAAGCAGGCATAGCGCATTCGCGCTGATTGGTGACATGCTTTCGGTGATATATTTGCTGAAGCTCATCACATTTTCCAAATTGGTTTCTCCTCGCGAAAGCGCCAGTATAACCGCTCCCCACCGTGAACTAAATGTAATATTAGGAATAAATAGAAAAATTGAAACAAACGCTATCGCCGCAAAATAAATCACCGTAGAAACACAAATATAGATCATTTGAGCCATGCACCACTGAACCCGATTCATTCGAACAATGAGAAGGAGCTGTGTTTCGTCGAAAAAAGGAGCATCGCTAAATAAAAACAGCGTTCCTCCTACAATGACCATTTGTAAAAACACCGAGTTTGAAATAAAAGGATACACCCACGGTGTAATCTTGTAATGCTGCGCCGCCAGCCATGTACTGATAGGCGCAAGATGATCCCATATAACAAAACACACAACCAATATCGTCATATAAAATCTTGACGATCTCAAAAGCTTCTTTATGTCGAAAAGAAAACATGCCCATATTCCATGAAAGTTAAGCATGTATGAACCTCCATCTCATTTTGAAACGAAATATTCTATGGACAACGACATGTAACAAAACAAAGTAACCGGCCATACATAAAAAAGTCATGGCGTCATTTGCCTGAGATATATATTTTGCGACGTCGCTGGGCGAATGCCATGGCCCAGTTGAAATGTAAGCAATATTATACAATAATATATTTATAATAAACGGAGAAGCCAAAGCCACTTTTCTATCAGGATAGAACGCAGATACCGCCAATCCTACACACGACCAAAGCGAACCGCACAAAGCAGAGCTAAAGATATAAGAAGCTATATATACACACGGATTTTTATTTTGCAGCCATTGTCCAAACGGCTGCAAAATAAAGTTTTCAAGGTTGTCGCTGCCAGCCGCCAAAAATGGGTATCGAATGCGTAAAAGAAGCACAAAAGCTCCCCATCCGGCGGCGATTGTGACGAATCCCGAAACGGCGCAGACTATGTAATTACAATTTATATATGTGTTATCATCCATTCTTGCCAGAAGAAACGGCATAGTATGGTCACAAAAGTCTTGCGCTACTGCGTCTGCCATAACAAACGCAGCTAAGAGAGGTAAGAGGCGTGAAAAAGAACCAATATCGTATGTAAATCGAAACAAATAAACAATATCAAGCGTATCATAATTCGCACGAATATCTGGCATAACCACAAGGAAATTCATAAATACCATGCAAAAAACAGAAATGATCAGCCTAATCGAAAGCATTTTCATCTTTAGAAGATTAAAAAAATATGTTCTTTTCATCTCGAAATCACTTCTCCTGTATAAGCATCCACATAAACTCTGGTTATAAACAGATGTTCATCAATGTTTCGCGCTTGTATTTCATCAGGCGAAGCCCCTTCATCTGTCGAACTGAAAATCCACATCGGGCTTAAAACCACTTCTTTTTTCCGTTCCATTGCAACCAGCTTTAATTCAGCTCGAACAAAACAAAGTTTCTTTTCCGAAATGCTCTGAGTATAGTAGTTCGTCAACGCTTGAACCGCCGTTTTATAATCAATGACCGGTTGATTCGCTTCTTTTGAAACCACCGCATACATCCCCGTAATTTCCATTCCAATCACGCCAGACGAATCAACCATCGCAACAATACGCGCTGGAAATCGTGTTTTATCGGTTGCACTTCTGCAAAAAGTCGCGTCAACCGGATAACCGTTGAGCGATTGCTCTGCAACGACTACATAACATTCATCTCTTTTTCTCCATGTGCGAGAATATTTCTTCTGGCGTGTTTTCGGCTCCGATTGCCAAAACAGGCTTCTTTCTATCAGTTTTTGCGCATCATTGAGCGAAGATTGATCCATCGCTATGATACGACTGTTTGCAGTCGATATTCCAACGGAGGACAAAACGCTGTCGATTTGTGCCAGGGCGTCTTCCGAACTGCAAAAATCCAACTCGGATTCATGGACAAAATAGTTTGACATATCGTTGATTTCATCATCAATAGGCAAAAAATATGAATATTTGTCATAATCATTCGTCTCATAATAAATCGCTTCCGCCGCTGAAACTGTCAGCTTATCTCCGCGATCCGAAACATACATCGGTATAGGGCTTTCTTCCCGATGAGTGCAGGAAAACAGGGAACACAGGCTTTGCTCCGGAATGGACATATATTTCACCGTAAAAGAGGGCATCGTATCAAAAGCCGATGTCGGGCGGTTCATCAATTCAATCCTGATATGATCAGTTATGCTTAAATCGTCGTATTGATCTTCATCCGTACAGCTTTCAAATCTGTCGTTTTTTTCATTACCACTGGAACTGGCAGTATATTGTTCATCACCAAGAACGGAAGATACATTATTTTCTTCAATCGACGTTTGTGATTCAGTGCAATCCAGCATTTTATGATAAATAGAAGCCGAAGCAACGCAACTCAAAACGATAAGCGAAAACGCAACCAGTTTCTTCTTTCTCTTTTTATTTCTGCTCATATCGGACGCTCCCTTTCATTTGACAGTCACCGCGTGTATTTATTCCTATAATAGATATGCCACGAGAGGCATATACTTCTCGTGGCATATTGAAATATGTTTTACGGATTCCAACGTCCACTGCAAGTGATTTCTTTATCCGCTTGGCCACGAAGATTGTACAGCGTCCCTGCGACACCTTTACGCACGGAATATTTCAGTTTATAATGATGATTATTTACAGCAATCTTCATTGCCTGAGACGCCTCATGATCGCCGACGTAAGTACGGCTGCGAACGTAGAATCCCTTGCTGTCAGACACGCCGGAGGTCGGCGTTACATGACAGATTTGCTCACTGTCATTCTTGGGAACAGGTTCGCTGTTGCCGTCAACTCGTTCGTCGGCAACAATATGGAACTTCCAGTAATTCGTCTGCGCCGCAAGGCTCGTTGCAGCATAGAAGCAGCACAACATCGAAAGAACAACAAACATAGCCAGTTTTTTCATTGATAGTGCCTCCTTTGAAATCTCATTTGTTTCTGGTTGATTCTACAGTTTTCCAATCAAATGCTTGAAAAAAATTCGAGTTGATGCTACAATGAGACTGTCCTTGTGAAAGCCATCATCTTTGAGATGATGCTGTGTGCCAACACTTTTCGCAGGGACTTTTTCTTTAATCTGGCCATACACGGATCACGGCATCTCATGCCTTCACCTCCTTTCATTGTCCGCAAAACATACACAGTTTAGAATCTAACGGGATTAGTAACTTTTGATCGAGCTCGTTTTGCTAGGCGTTTCTGCCGGATCAACGCCATTCTTCACCGTTCCGCTCACGTAAACACGATAGCTATACCCTTTAGAAATGCTCTTGGTTTTAGAAAGGCTCACTGTCTCCCCTTTTGAACCGCTTGCGAGCCATGATGCAATCGTTGTCCAATTTCCATCCTTTTTTTGTTGAAGTTTCATCGTCATGCTACTTACCGTTGCATCGCTATTGGGGATGATTTTTCCCATACATTCAGCCGTCGAGCCATTAATTACCAAACTTGCACTGATTCTGGCTGTCTGATTGTAAAAGGGTTGAATCTTTCCTTCTGCCCACGCAGAGGAAGCAAGCGCTGTTACGACCAGCAACATCATCAGGAACACCGATACCATTTTTTTCATAGGGATTTCCTCCTTTTTGTTTGTCTATCTATATAGACACATCTTTCTGCACTTTTATCTCCATTTTTCAAAATTTTTTTATTTTATTTGTTTCACGCTTTCCGCAACTTTAAGAATTTGTTCCTCATTGTCTCCGTCCATCATAATCGAAAGAATCCTATTGCTTTCGTTCCATATAACGGAAGATGCTTTTTCTTTAATCGAGACGATTGCATCACTTCCATGTATTTTCGTATGGTATACCCGCGCATTTTCGGTATCCACATTCATTTCGTTGTTTTCAGACATTTCTTCAAAAATCAAGCGAACGTCCGAATTGTTTTTATCGCGCATATACACAGAAAACTCACGTCCGAACGAACTATCAACGCTTTCAACCTCAAATTCAGCCGGGATATAGGATGGATAGTACATTCCTTCCCATCCATTAGGAACATCAAAGGCTTTTTGCTCATCCTCTCGCAGCCCAATCGCGGTATATTGCCCATGATCTTCTGCGAACATCGAAAACACGCGCACTCGAAAGGTTTCACTCGACGCAAACGCAGTCGTAAGCCCGATGCACAGAATTCCCAAAGCGGCTACCGCGAAGCGCATCGTTCTAGGCGCTACTGTAAAAAACTGCTTTTTCAGACTGATCCACCGCAAACGACGCATCATTTCCTTCATGCGCTTTTCTCTACTTGTTTCCAGAAACTCCAAATAACGTTGATCTTCTGGTGAACTTTCCAACAGTGAATCAGCTTCTTCATCCCGTATCTCTCTCATTGCTTTTGAAATCAAGACTTTCTGATATTCGGCCCTCAGCTTTTGATCGTCCTGATACTCCGATTTATTCATTTTTTTCAATTCAACTCCACCTCTTCAAGTATCCTTCTCAGGTGCTTATATATCCTTTCCAAAATTCCGCCAATATTCTGGGGCTTCACCCCGATCTGCTGTGCGATTTGCTTATATGTCAGTTCTTCATCAAAACGCATCGACAATATCCACTGTTCTTTTTCAGAAAGTTTTTGAATGGCTTTTTTCAAGCGCCGTTTTTCTGCTGCAATAATGATTTGTTCCTCAATCGGCATCTCATTTGCCGCCAGTTCTTGTGTGCATTCTTCATCTACGGTAAATGAATACTGGTTTATCCTTTTCATTCGTCTTAAACGATTGATCGAAGCATGTTCAACAGTTATAATGATATATCTTCTCAAACTCATATCGGAAAGCTGTCTAAGTGTCGATATGCGTTTCATAAGCATCAGACACGCATCACTTACAGCATCTAACGATTCTTCCTCATTTCTCAAAACGGTCAACGCCTTCTTGAACATCATCAATTCATAGTCAATATATAACTGTTGAAAAAACGCTCGATCATCTTCACTGTGCATTGTCCAAACTACGGTGTAAAATGCTAGCATTTGTGCTTGATTCACCCCCTGAATACATTTTTTCTTTCTAAATAGAGACGCTTATTGGGTTCATCGACAGTTCCAAGTTACAGCAAAAGATGCGGGTTGGCAAGTTCTTCTCGCGTTCATTTCAGCAATTATCGCATAATGAACCTAAAAAGCTGTTGCAGCCCGCCATATAACGCTTCGACAAAATTTGGTTTCGGGCTGGCATCCTCACATTTCAGGAATGTGATTTCCTGTGCGTCGGGATTCTCTGCAATGATCTCAGCGACGATGTTATCCGGTATTCCCGAAGCCTCGCTATGAATGGTGACCTTCGGTTCTCCACGCGCCCCAGCGCAGAAACAGATGAGCATTGCGCACGCGGCAAACACGGCCATACGTATTTTCATAAACGTCTCCTTTCCTCCAGAAGAATCTATTTCTTGTTCTTCCTGTTTCTCTATTGATATAGACGCTTGAGCCTTCCGTTTTATCTCGTTTTTTTCATATAAATTTTCTGTTTTTCTGTTTTCCGTGCTTTTTATGTGGTATAGTAGAAATATCATTCATACATGAGGAGTCGATATTGATGAAAGCCGTTATCTATGCCCGCTATTCTTCCGACAACCAGCGTGAGGAATCCATCGAAGGACAAATCCGCGAGTGTACGGCTTTCGCGGAGAAGAACGACATCACGGTTTTGAAGCACTACATCGACCGCGCTTATTCCGCGCGGACAGACCATCGTCCCGCGTTTCAGGAGATGATTAAGGACAGCGACAAGCACCTGTTCGATATGGTCATCGTCTGGAAACTCGACCGCTTTTCCCGCGACCGTTACGACAGCGCCCGATATAAGGTGCTGCTCAAGAAGAACAACGTCCGTGTCGTTTCCGCAACCGAGGTGATTTCTTCCGGCGCAGACGGCATCCTGCTGGAATCCGTCCTGGAGGGCTTTGCAGAGTATTATTCCGCCGATCTCGCCGAGAAGGTGACGCGCGGGCTGACGGAAAACGCGCTCAAAGGCAAATGCAACGGCGGTACACGTCCAGTTGGTTATGTCGTTGATGATGAACAGCACTTCCAGATCGACCCCTTAACAGGGCCATTTGTGTTGGAAGCCTTCAAACGCTATGACGATGGCGCCACAATGAAAGAAGTGGTGGAGTTTTTCAAGGAAAAAGGCATCAAAAACTCACTGGGACGGGATATGAATTTGAATAGTGTCCAGCGGATGCTTTCCAATCGTCGATATATGGGCGAATACACCTTCCGAGATATCGTTGTTCCCGATGGTATTCCCGCCATTGTTCCGAAAGAGCTGTTCGACCGAGTACAGGAAAAGATGGCAAAAAACAGAAAAGCCCCTGCCCGACATAAGGCAGAGGATGATTATCTGCTGACAACCAAGCTGTTCTGCGGATATTGCGGCGCATATCTTTGCGGCGAAAGCGGAACAAGCCGGACGGGAGCTGTTCATCACTATTACAAGTGTGTATCCGTCAAGAAAAAGCGCACCGATTGCCATAAAAAGCCCGTCCGCAAGGAGTGGCTGGAAGATATGGTCGTCAACGCAACGATGAAAATGCTGATGAATGACGCAACCATCGACGCGATTGTTTCCGCGCTGATGACCTTGCAGGATGAAGAAAACGTCAATCTTCCGCTGTACGAGAAGCAGCTGCGAGAAACAAAGACCGCCATTGACAATCTGCTGAACGCCATTCAGCAGGGACTTTTGACCCGTTCAACCAAGGAACGGCTGGATGCTTTGGAAGCCGCACAGGATGAATTGGAGAACAAGATCGCCTGCGAGAAACTGGCAAAGCCGAGGATTACCGAAGAACAGCTTCGTTTCTTCCTTGAGAAGTTCCGAAAGATGGATGTTGCGAATCAGGCACAGCGCAAGATGCTGATCGACACATTTGTCAATGCCATCTTCCTGTATGACGATAAAGTTGTTTTGACGTACAACTTCCACGAAGGAACGGAAACGATCTCTTTTGAAGAACTTCAAAAAGTTACAGAAGCAGGCGCTTCTGGTTCGGATTTGGTTTCATCTACTGCACCACAAAAGAAAGCTCGGCGAAAGCGTCGGGCTTCTTTTTTGTAAACTCGGG
>CABRLU010000110.1 GCA_902471845.1 uncultured Lachnospiraceae bacterium
CTTTTCGCATAAAATCTTTTTAAAATAATTCTTGACTATTTACCAAATTGCTTTCAATTTGTACTTCCTCGCCAAAATGGTACAGGAACAAATCTTCCAAACTCGGTTCAACCGTATAGGCACCCATCGCCGGAGCTGTTTCATCCACAATTCGCAGACGCACCTTATTGTTTTCGTGGTGCAGATTGACGACGCAAAAGCGCCTGCTGTATTCGGCGGCGTCTCGGTCATTCACCAAGACCTCCCACACTTTGCCCCGGATGCCGTCAGTAACCGTAGACATCGGTTCTTGCAGCAAGAAGCGCCCCTGCTTCATCATCAAAATCGTGTCTGCAATATAGGAAACATCGGAAACAATGTGCGTTGACAGAATCACGATTTTTTCCTTTGCAAAGTCTGAAATGATGTTGCGGAATCGTACCCGTTCTTTTGGGTCAAGCCCCGCCGTTGGTTCATCCAAAATCAAAATTGACGGGTCATTCAGTTCAGCCTGGGCAATACCCAAACGCTGTTTCATGCCGCCGGAATAGGACTTGATTTTCTTATCCGCTACATCATGCAGATTGACCATATCCAGCAGCGTTTCCGTTTTTCTTCTGGCTTCTTTTGGGGCAAGCCCTTTTACCGCAGCCATGTAAAGCATAAATTCGCGGGCCGTAAAGTCAGGATAAAAACCAAAGTCCTGTGGCATATAACCCAAATGGGTGTAATACCGTTCGCCCAATTCCTGCATGGTCTTTCCATTCAGGCGGATGTCGCCGGAAGTAGGCTTCAAAATGCCGCAGATCATTCGCATCAAAGTTGTTTTGCCCGCTCCATTTGCGCCGAGCAAGCCGTAGACACCTGGCACCAGATTGACACTTATATTATCAACGGCGCATTTGCTTCCATATTGCTTACACAAATGCTGTAATTGCAGTTCCATACAAAACCTCCTGTTGGTTATTATTTAGATCACATTATAAAAGATGGATAATCTATGCTTATAGCATAAACCATCCATCTTATCGCTGGCTTTTCCGTATCTTAATTCCATCTTAATTTGCGGGGAGCAGAATCAAAAATTCTGTACCCTCGCCTAATTTACTCTTAACCGCTATATCTCCGCCGTGGAGTGCGACAATCTGCTTTGCAATTGCAAGACCAAGACCACTGCCCTCTGGCTTTTCTTTAGTATTTGTTCCCCGGTAATACCGACTGAACAGGTTCGATTGTTCTTCCTCGCTCATACCCACACCATTATCCCGGATAGAAATATGAATACCACTCCCTTGTATCTCTGTAATGGATATGGTCACTTTGGTTTCCGGGGGATTGTGAACCAGTGCATTGACAATCAGGTTTTGAACCGCCCGCCGGAATAGGTCAGGGTCAACCGCAACAGTAATTTCCGGCAAATTGCTTTCAAATTCTAAATCACGGCTTGAAAAGGCCGGGTCGTTCGTAATATCAATCACCAATTCCCTTAGATAACGTACCAACCGTATCTGTTGTGGGTGAAATGGAAAGGCCCCGGAATCCAGTTGGTAGGTCAGCTTCAAATCATTTATCAGTCTTTCTACATGATCGACATTTTTCAGAATAATAGAGCCATACTCCTGTACAGTCTGGCTTTCCGTCGCAGCACCATCCGAAAGTAATTCTGCATAACCCTTAACAGGTGATAAAGGCGTTTTCAGATCATGGGTAATATTTGCAATCCATTCCTGACGCGCCCGCTCTGTATTTTCTCTTATCTGGTCGCTTCGCTGAATCTCCATGTCCATTTTGTTTAGTGCAGCATAGATGCTGCTGAATATGCCTTTTTCCAGGGATGGCCGATAGGTGCGGAGTGAAATGCTTTCGATGCCTTTTGTGATTTTTCCCATCTGGCGGGTAAGCCAAAAGCCATAAACAAGAAATGCGGCAGCAACCACGCAGAGAATAAAAAGTATCGCCATGCGTAATATAGGGGAAAGACGCCCGACTGTTTCACCGTTATAGTACAGCATATATTTTCCGATGGCGTAGGGGAACCCTACAAGATAATTCCAGACTTCCCCGGACGCTTCATAGCTGCTCACAAAAACTGTATTTCCATTCTTATAGCCACTCGTTCCAAACGCAATCAATTCAGACGCGGAGTAGCTTGTAGGGTAATTCTCCGGCTTATTATAAGAGAAAATTTCCTGCCCGGATTCATCAATCACCTGAATCCACAGACCGTATTCGTCCAGTCGTTCCAGCCCTATATCTTTTATTTTCAGTTCCCCGTTCTCATTTTCAATCCAAGCAGAAAAGTTTTCTGTAAAACGGTTCGGCCAGTTCGCTAAACTAAGGCCCTCTGGTTCGGGAATGGAAAAAAGATAATAATACAGGCCGATTGCAGCAACAGCAGCCAACAACGCCAGGGAGCAAAGAAAAACGGATACTCTTAAAAGCGGATTGACCTTTTTTCTATTTCTCATGGGGGTTCACCAACTTGTAGCCCAAGCCTTTCATCGTGATAATATATTGTGGCTTAGTAGGGTTATCTTCCAGCTTTTCACGCAAATGCCGGATATGCACCATGATAGTATTATCGCAGCCAAAGCCGTCCTCCCCCCAAACTGCTTCATATAGACGCTCCCGACTGATAACCCGTCCAATATTTTGTGCCAGATAATGCAGAATTTCAAATTCTCTTGCGGTAAGCTCCACTTCTTTTTCATTCTTCGTAACCCGGCATCCTTCTGGATCGATTACTAATTCTCCAATCGTGATGGTATGATTCTGTACTGGTTCCTGCTTGTATTCAGCACGGCGTAATTGTGCCTTAACTCTATATGCCACTTCTTTCGGGCTAAAAGGTTTTGTTACATAGTCATCCCCACCAACAGCCAGACCAAGTATTTTATCTAATTCATCATTTTTAGAGGAAAGAAACAAAATTGGACAATGTGAGAACTGCCGGATTCGTTTGCAAACTTCATAGCCGTCAATCCCCGGAAGCATAATATCCAAAATAATGACATCCGGCTGAATTTGCTTGCAGATACTTACTGCATCAAGCCCATTATCAACTTTCGTAATATTGTAATACCCTTCTATGTTGAGAGCTTTTTCAAGCAAATTTAAAATATCCACCTCATCAACGATCATAATTCTATTTTCATTCATTTCATATCCACCTTTCCTACTGTGGCATTCGTTTTTATCATTCTAATCTATAAAGTATATCATCTTGCTCTTAATGTGTTCTTTGCGTAATCTTAAATTAACCTTAATTGATACCGAGCGTCCTTAATGTCCGTTTGTTTTGTACTTATTGAATCCGATTTTATTATATTTTCCCAGGGCAAAATAAGCAAGTCAAACCATCTTGATATTCCAGGAATAATCTGAAAAAAGCAGAGGCCAGTCACTCCAACATGGAGCAACCGCCTCTGCCTTTATTCTTCCACGCTCACAAACCGATACCCGTTCCCAACCACCGTATCGTATCCCTTTTCAAGTCCCCGGATAAACGCATCGCATCCGGCGGCTTTGGCTACCGCCTCAACTTCTTCATCCGTGGCATCCATTCGCCCCATACGGATTTGCTCGAACTCTGTCCGAATACTTTGCATAAGAGTTTTTTCCCTGATTAAAAGCTTTAATGACCTCTATACCTCCGATATACTCTACAATAGTTGAATTCATGGCCTGAGTCGTTTTCACTGACCCCCCCCTCGTACTGGACGCCGTAATCTTTCATAACGGCCATCATAAAAATCATACCTACCGGAATTGATACAAGGGACAGCAGAGCCATCCGCCAGTCCAGAACCAAAAGATAAATAAAAATCCAGTTCCTTTTCTCCAAGCTCCCACAAACGAAGCATCGGACTTTGCTTTTCCATTCAGATTCCTCCTTTTTTGGATTAGTTTTGACTAACCCACGAATAAATGTTAAGGCTGTCCGTCGCTTCCTGTAAAACGATGACAGCCTTTTCTATATCCGTCATGCGCGCATTCATAACAATTTTTAAAACGCTGTTATGAATCTGGCACATAACCTATTTTCTTAACTCGTAAAGATTCGTAATTACCGAATGCTGTCCACATGGAGGTTTTAGATTGTTACAAATCCGGATGAGTTCCAAAATATTCCATGGTCCCCGCCTTATCTTTATGAATCTGGTTTTTCAGTGCATCCACACCGTCGAATTTCATTTCCGGCCGTTCAAAACGGAAAAGCTGAACTTCAATCTCCTCACCATAAAGGCTGCCTGAAAAATCATAAACATAGGTTTCCATCCGCTTGCTGTTATTATCTGCAACGGTCGGATTAAAACCGATATTTGTCACTGAATGATAGATATAATCACCGACTATGGTCCGTGAAGAATAGACGCCGTTTGGCGGCATAATTTTGTGCAGCGGCGGTATCACATTGGCCGTCGGCATGCCAAGTTTGCGGCCAAGCTGGCGTCCGTGAACCACTTCCCCGGATACAGCAAAGGGCGCTCCAAGCATCTTGGCGGCAAACTCCATATCGCCCCGGCGGATAGCTTCACGAATAAGGGTGCTGCTCACATCCTTAAACTCCTTTCGCCCGGTAAACTGCCCATTCTCATAAATCGGCGCTTCAATCTGAAGTTTCTGACAGACGTCTGCTGTAAAACCCATTTTCTTTCCAAGTTCTATCAGCATGTCCACATTTCCCCGGCGCTCATGTCCGAAATGAAAATCACTGCCAGAGACAATAACTTTAGCTCCCAGACCATCGACAAGAACATCCTTTACAAAATCCTCCGCCTCAATTCCGGAAGTTTCTTTCGTAAAAGGAAATTCAATCAACACGTCGATACCCATTTTCTCCGCCCACTTTATCCGTTCCTCCCGAGTAAAGATTAAATCCAGCGGCTTATTCGACAAAAGTGATGCCGGATGAAAATCAAATGTAAACATGACGGCCTGAAGACCTTCCGCCTTATGCTGTTTAATCTTCTCTATCAAAATCTGGTGTCCCCGGTGAAGTCCGTCAAACTTTCCCAGAGCCACCGCCGTATTTTCCAAATGTATATCTCTTGTTCCTGTAATATAAATCATGCCGAATCTCCTACCGATTACACAAACATTTTTTCATTTTTAAACATTCTGCGCCGTCCGTCGTAAACATAGACCGCACAGAACTGTCCCTGACTGTCGTAAACCCGGAATTTTTCGCCGGATTCCGGCTCTCTTTTTTCTTCAAGGACCAGATCCTTCCTGTAAAGCATATTTCCATTATATAATAGACGGTCAATCGCCGTATCCGTTCGCCCTGCCGGCCACATGCTGAACATGCTGTCGATGGAGCGGATAAGGGAATCCATTTGCTGATTCCGAACACAAGCTTCCACCTGAGCCAGTGTCATGGCATCCTCGATTTTAAAAACGCCGACCTGGGTACGGACAAGCTTTTCCATAGCCGCACCGCAACCAAGCCTCTCGCCGATATCATGGCACAGGGTCCGGATATAGGTCCCTTTCGAACAATGCACGCGCATATGTACGTGAATTCCATCTTCTTCCATCTTAAGCAGCTCCAGTCCCAATATCTGTACCCGACGAGGTTTCCGCTCAATGACCTGACCTTCCCGGGCCAGCTCGTATAATTTTTTTCCCTGAACCTTCAACGCCGAATACATGGGTGGAATCTGGTCATATTCACCGAGAAACTGGCTTAGAACCGCTTCCAGTTCTTCTCGTGTCACATGAACCGGCGACTCCTTCAGAATCCTTCCCGTCATATCCTGGGTATCTGTAACAACACCAAGCCGCATAACGGCCTCATAGACTTTATCCTTATCTGTCAGCAGGTCACAGACCTTCGTTCCTTTGCCCAGGCAGACCGGAAGAACGCCAACCGCCTCCGGGTCCAACGTTCCTGTGTGCCCGATTTTCTTTTGTTTTAATATTCCCCGCAGCTTTGCCACCACATCATGGGAAGTGAATCCCGCTTCTTTATAGATATTTATAATTCCGTTATACATCTGCCTCCAGCTGCCCTTCTATCGCTTCTAAAAATGTTTTTAAAGGCTCTTTATAGCTGCCCTGAACCGTGCATCCGGCAGCCCTTACATGACCGCCGCCGCCAAGAATAGCTGCCACTTTATTGACATCCACATAACGTTTGGAGCGGAAACTGAATTTGCTCGTTCCCTCTTCAGTTTCTGAGACGAGAATTGCCACCTCAATACCTTTTGTCAGACGAAGCTGCTCCACAATGCCCTCTAAGTCATTATGATCTGCACCAAACCGTTCAAACATTTCCCGATGGACAACCGTATAGATACAACGGCCTCCAAAAACACAGGTACTGTTTAAAAGTGCCTGCCCCAAAAGCCGGGCCTGGGTATAAGAACGCTCATAAAAAACTTCATCAATGAAACGGCCGCTGTCCACACCAATACGCATCAGGTGTCCGGCAATCTGCATGGTATGCTCACTGGTACTGGAGTATTTAAACACACCCGAATCACAGATAATGCCCATATACAAAGCTTCTGCTGCGGCCAGGCCGATTTTATCCCTGTCCAGAAGATCATATACCACTTCACTGGCCGAACTGGCCTCCCCTGCAACGTGATTCACCTGGGCAAATTGGGTATTGCTCACATGATGATCCACATTGATCGTTACCTTTGCCATATCAAAATAAAACTCGGTGCCTTTTGTCAGCCGGTCTTTTTGACTGGTATCCAGACAGATAAACAGATCATACACTTTTGGCTCCGTTCCCGGCTGCTGAATCTCTTCCGTGCACTTTACCAGTTTATAGCTGTCCGCAATCGGTTCGAGATAAACATCCACCGAAATATCCGGATAATTTTCTCTGATATAATTATAAAGTCCCATGCAGGAACCGACACAGTCGCCGTCCGGCCGGGTATGACCGGTAATGGCAACTGTCTGGCTCCCCATGATCTGATTTTCAAGAAAGCTCTTCATCCTCATCTTCCTCTTTTAAATCCTTATTGACTTCCGAAATCATTTTTGACATATTGACGCCGTATTCAATCGACTGATCCATAATAAAAGTGATGGCCGGTGTATTTCTCAAATTCACCGAATGGGCCAACTCTTTACGGATAAAGCCCATTGCACTGTTTAAGCCTTCCAGCGTCGCTTTCTGAGCCGCCTCGTCACCGAGAACGCTGATATACGCTTTGCAGCTTTTCAAATCCGGAGCCACTTCCACCGCTACCACGGAGGTCAGCGAAGAAATCCGCGGGTCCTTAATCTCACGCGAAATAATCCGACCCAGTTCTCGCTGAACTTCCCCGTTGATGCGGGTATTTTTAATACTGTTTTTTCTCATATAATTCCTTTCTATCTTGGAATCTCTTCCATAACAAAGACTTCTAACTGATCGCCTTCTTTAATATCGTTATATTTTTCAAGGGACATACCGCATTCATAGCCGGCTGCCACTTCTTTCACATCATCCTTGAAACGTTTCAGAGATGCCAATTCGCCTTCGTGGATGACTACATTGTCACGAATGAGACGAACCTTGGAATTCCGCTCAATCTTTCCGTCAAGCACATAGCCGCCGATGATCGTACCCACACCGGATACTTTGTAAGTCTGACGCACTTCCGCATGACCTGTGATCTTTTCACGGAATTCAGGGTCAAGCATACCCTTCATGGCCGCTTCGATATCCTCGATGGCATTGTAAATTACCCGGTACAGACGCATATCGACTTTTTCCGTCTCTGCCACCGTCTTTGCCATATTGTCCGGACGTACATTGAAACCGATAATAATTGCATTCGATGTGGATGCCAGAGTAACATCAGATTCGTTGATAGCGCCAACGCCGCCGTGGATGATCTTAATGGCTACTTCGTCATTGGAAAGCTTCAGCAAACTCTGTTTTACAGCTTCCACAGAACCCTGAACATCGGCTTTAACAATCAGGTTCAGTTCCTTAATCTGTCCGGCCTGAATCTGGTCAAACAGACCATCCAGTGATAACTTGGATTTTGTATCTGCCAGCAGTTTTTCCTTCTTCTGGGCAATAAATGTTTCGGAAATGGAACGGGCCTCTTTTTCGGTATTTGTAGAAATAAATACCTCTCCGGCTTCCGGTACATCATTCAGACCAAGAATCTCCACAG
>CABRLU010000111.1 GCA_902471845.1 uncultured Lachnospiraceae bacterium
CAGTAGTTTTCCGGATAGAGCATCTCATCCGCAATCGGCATACCGTAAGTTTCCAGTGCATGCATATGCAGCTTACGGATAGCAATAATACCCTGGAGCAGATCCGGCGCTTTTTCAGGGTCCGGCTGATGAAGCATGCCCTTATAGCCTTCGCCGGTGGTCCGCGGTTTATTTGTATAAATACGCGGAACAATGACTACCTTATCTTTAATTTTCTCCTGAACTTTTACTAAACGTCCGATATATTCGCAGACGGATTCTTCATTATCTGCGGAACATGGCCCGATAATGGCCAGGAATTTGTCAGATTTTCCGGTGATGACATCAATAACCTGCTGATCCAGTTCCTTCTTTTTAGCTGCGAGGGCAGGGCTTACCGGATAAAGCTCTTTAATTTCTTTCGGAACAGGTAATTTTTTCTTGAATTTAAAACTCATTTTATGTCTCCTTATATGGTAAGAATATCTCTGATATTTTATTATAATACAACGATTTTTGATTGTCAAAATAAAAGCTTGCATTATAAATAGAAAATATGTACAATAAAATGAGTTTAAATAATAAGGAAATGAGTTATATGGAATATATTATCGAAATCGGAGCGATTCTTTTAGCATCGTCATTGGCGATGATTCTGCATGAACTGCCGAAATCTGTCGTTTATGTGTTGACCGGGCGTCATTGTCAGGCGGAAGATAAATACCGGATTTTCAAATTACATCAATATGTGGATCCAGTGGGGTGGATTCTTTTTCTGATATGTCATGCGGGCTGCAGCCGTCCTTACCCTTATCGGCTGAAAGAGAAGGATACAAATGTGGCCATCGGTCTTACCGGCTTTTTGTCTCTGGGGGTCATGCTCATGGCCGGTTATGCCTTTTACCATCTGGTGCTTCCCTATCTTCCGATGACTCTGGGGTTAGATGCCCGGGGTGAGGTGATGATATTCCTCGTTCAGACAAGCTGGTACTTTATCTATGCGGTTTTTGTGCTTTTGATCGTCAATCTGTTTCCGATGATTTCGTCGGATATTTTTCTTCTTATTATTGCCATATCGCCGTCGAAACTGATTCCATTAATGAAAAATGATACGATGATCAAGGGTTTGCTTATCATTTGTATTGTTCTTGGAGGCATTTCGTCGCTGGCTGTTCAGGGAATGAGCAGTCTGGAGCAGGTTTTAGGGTTCGTATAGGAGGTATTATGGCACTTGCAGTAAAGCTTCAGGTGTTCGAAGGTCCTTTGGATTTGTTATTGCACCTGATCGATATAAATAAGATTGATATATATGACATCCCGATTTCATTGATCACGGACCAGTATCTGGAATATATCCGGCAGATGCAGGCCCAGGATATGGAAGTAATGAGCGAATTTCTTGTCATGGCAGCCACCCTTCTTCGCATTAAGTCAAAAATGCTGCTTCCGTCAGAACCGAAAGAAGAGGAAACGGTTGAAGATCCGAGAGAAGAGCTGGTGGAACGTCTTTTAGAGCATAAAATGTACAAATACATGGCGATGGAGCTGAAAGACCGCCAGGTGGATGCGTCGAAAGCAATGTTTAAAGGAACCACTTTGCCGGAGGATATGGTCTATGAAGAACCGCCGGTGGATCTGGATGCGCTGGTGGGGAATATGGATTTTCAAAAACTCCATCAGATATTTCTGGATGTACTGAAACGCCAGGAGAACAAGATGGATCCCATACGAAGCCGCTACGGTCGTATTGAACAGGAGGAAGTCAGTTTGTCCGACCGGATAGAATATCTTCTGGCTTATGGAGAAAAATGTTCCAGATTCAGTTTTCGGGAGCTTCTATCGAAGGGGCAGAGTAAAAATTATGTCATTGTTTCCTTTCTGGCTGTTTTGGAATTAATGAAGGGTGGTGTGATTCGGATTTCCCAGGATGGGATTTTCGGAGACATTGAGATAGAAATGACCGGTCAGGGAGCTGTGCCGGAGGAAATAAGTTTTGAAGGAGCGTAATATATGGAAATAAAAGCCATGGAGGCGGCTGTGGAAGCTCTGCTTTTTGCAATGGGTGAGGCGATACCGGCGGCGGATATTGCCCAGGTGCTGGAAATTGATGTGGAAGACGCGCGCAAGCTGATACGGAATATGATGGCACGTTATGATGAGGAGGACCGGGGCGTGCAGATTATCGAGTTGGAGGATGCCTTTCAGATGTGTACCAAACCATCAATGTATGATTATCTGATCAAGATGACCCATCGGCCAAAAAAACATGCATTGACGGATGTGGCTCTGGAAACGCTTTCAATCATTGCTTATAAGCAGCCGGTGACCCGTGCTGAAATTGAAAAAATCCGGGGAGTTAATTCAGATCATGCGATTAATCGGCTTATAGAATATAATCTGGTCTGTGAGGCCGGACGGCTGGATGCTCCGGGAAAACCCATTCTTTTTGGGACAACGGAAGAATTTTTACGGACCTTTGGCGTGCGTTCCCCAGAGGATTTACCGGTACCGGACCCGGAAAAAGTCGAAGAATTTAAAATGGAAGCCGAAGAAGAAATTGAATTGGGAATTGAAGAGGATTCCTGATGGAATAAAGCATATATTAAAACCTGACAGATGTGTAAAAAATCGCTCTGTCAGGTTTTTACATTTAATTATTTGGAAAGAAGGTATTCAAAACTTTCAGTGGTCCGTTATTTTCTACGGAATCACAGGTAAAACGAGCTGCATTTTTGACTGCACAGCCGGCATTCGCCATGGCGTGGCTGAAATAGGCCTGTTTCAGCATCTCAATGTCGTTGGCCTGGTCGCCAA
Source organism: uncultured Lachnospiraceae bacterium (assembly GCA_902471845.1). GTDB lineage: Bacteria > Bacillota > Clostridia > Lachnospirales > Lachnospiraceae > Frisingicoccus. The sequence goes on from CABRLU010000111.1 coordinate 2,794, forward strand.
AGGCGATGGTTTCCTGGATGGTGATGCCGAGACGTTCCTGAAGACGGGCGAGAGCGTTGCCCTTATTTGTATCCATAGGAATAAAGTCAATCCAATGGGTGCCGGAGATCGAACATTTGCAGATTTCATTCCATTTTTTCAACAATTCTGCGTCAAAATTTAAAACATTTTCCGGATGATAAAGGGAAAACTTGATGATGTCATCGCCAAAATCCTCTGTAGATGCGCACCGAGTCATCTGATAGCCGTAATCTTCAGTGAGTACCCGGGTGAATTCCGGGTCAGGACAGACCGTATAAGCGGCATCGATCGATTCAGCCATATATGGGAAATCACCCAATGTTTTAAAATCCTGGAATATTTTCTGACAGACTTCCTTCGGAAGTTCAGAGACTGCAAGACGTTCATGACAGGTGCCGGTGTAGGCACCATTGCTGGTAATATAGAAAATGTCTTCTTTGACCGGGGCAAACATTTTTTCAATACTGCATTTGTGACGGCCACTGGCAACGGCAAAGTAAATACCCTGGGCTTTCAGACGACGAATCAGTGTAAAAAATTCGGGATTTAAATCGTTGGTTCCTTCCGGGACGAGGGTGCCGTCCACATCGGATACAATTAATTTAATCATGATAGACTCCTTTCGGCGATACCGGTATATTCATTTGGCATTATCAGCCGTATTTAAGGATTATATACGAAGATAAAGGAATACGTCAAGGACAAGCATAAAACTTTTGCCGGAGAAATAAATTGAAATGAAATGAGCATTGGAGTGATGAGGTGGAACGTTTAACAAAAATCTGTCTGACTCTGGTTTTGTCTTGTGTGGTTGTTCTGGCAGGAACATTGTGGGTCAATGGTCAGGAAAATGAAGATGGAGAAGAAGATCTGGCGGGACTTTACGCGAAGGCCGCCGTATTGGCTGACGGGGAGACCGGCAGAATCCTATGGGGAAAAAACGAGGATGAACCGATGGCAATGGCCAGCACGACGAAAATTATGACCTGTCTGATTGCTTTGGAGAATGGGAATTTATCGGATGCGGTCGAAATATCGGATTATGCGGCAAGTATGCCGGATGTACAGCTGGATGCGGTCGCCGGAGATCATTTTCGGCTGGAAGATCTTCTATATGCTCTTATGCTCGAATCGGATAATGATGTGGCCGTAGCGATTGCGGAGCATGTGGGAGGCAGCGTGGAAGGATTTGCTGAAATGATGAATACGCGGGCTGAAGGACTCGGATGCAGTCACACCTGTTTTGTCACACCCAATGGGCTGGATGCAGAAGGACACTACACGACAGCGTCCGAATTAGCTAAAATTGCATCAGAAGCTATAAAAAATGAGACATTTGTAAAGATTATTAATACGGCTTCACATAGCTTTTCAAATCTGGAGGGAAACAGGCAATACCAGGTGAATAATAAAGACTCCTTTCTGCAATTGATGGACGGAGCTTTTGGTATTAAGACCGGATTTACCTCAGATGCGGGCTATTGTTTTGTCGGGGCGCTGAATCGTGACGGACGTATCTATATTTCTGTGGTGCTTGGCAGCGGATGGCCGCCGAATAAGAGCTATAAATGGAAAGATACGGTAAATCTTATGAATTATGGGATAGACAATTTTGAAAAGCAGATGATTGGAAGTGAGGGACTGGATGCAGGGACACTGTCGATTTCCGGCGGCTGCCGGGAACAGGTATCCCTCCGGGCCGAATGTCATGAAATGGAAATGCTGATGGGAACAGAAGAGAAAGGGGAGGTTTGCGTTGTAAAGGATTTGTCAGGGAAAGCGCCGCTCGCTGCCGGCACACAGGTCGGATGGGTGTATTATAAAGTCAATGGGAAAATTGTGGAATCTTTTCCAATCTGTACAGCAGAGAATGTAGATAAAAAGAATTACGGTTTTTGTCTGGAGGAGATGTTTCGACGTTGGCTGACCTTTTAACTTGCAATTCGAGGAGAACTATCATATAATATTTAAATTAAATAATGGATGTAATGGAGGGAAACAGATGAGTACAGGGACACAACTGTCTGCCAGAGACCGGATCATGGGACTATTTGATGAATACAGTTTTGTAGAGATTGGTGCAATGGTCCATGCCAGAAATACGGATTTTAATATGGCAGAACAGGAAACACCAGCCGATGGTGTTCTGACCGGTTACGGGACAATTGACGGAAAACTGGCTTATGTTTATAGCCAGGATGCCAGTGTTATGGGCGGTTCGGTCGGTGAGATGCACGCGAAGAAAATCGTGCGTATGTATGATATGGCATTAAAGATGGGAGCTCCGGTCATTGGGCTGATTGATTGCGCGGGAATGCGGCTTCAGGAAGCAACGGATGCTTTAAATGCTTTTGGAGAGGTTTATTATAAACAGACTATGGCTTCGGGAATCATTCCTCAGATTATTGGTGTATTTGGAACCTGCGGCGGAGGCATGGCGCTTGTGCCGGCTCTGGCGGATTTTACTTTTTCCGTGACGGGGAAGGGAGAAATTTTTGTAAATTCTCCGGATGCTTTAGATGGAAACCGGGTCGAAGTATGCAATACGGCTTCCAGTGATTTTCACAGCAGGGTTATCGGCGACATAGACGGAGCCTGTGAGGAGGATTCAGAAGTCCTTGGAAAGATTCGTCAGCTCGTGTCCATTCTGCCGTCAAACAATAAAGAAGATGCCTTTTGTATGAGCGATATTTCCGATGACCTGAATCGGGAAAATCCTGCCCTGGAAATGTCGAAGGATACAGCATATATTCTTCAGGATATATCAGATAACGGTACTTTTTTTGAGGTGAAGGCAGAATATGCCAGAGAAATGGTAACGGCTTTTATCACTCTGAATGGCAACACGGTAGGGGCTGTGGCAAACCGGGAGGAAGTTCTTGGAGAAGACGGCAGTGTCTCTGAACATTTTGAACCGGTATTGACAGCAGCAGGAGCAAAAAAAGCGGAAAGTTTTATTCGTTTTTGCGATGCTTTTTCTATTCCGGTGCTGACTCTTGTCAATGTGGCCGGGTTTAAGGCCTCAAAGGAAGAGGAGATGGGAATGGCGGCAGCATCGGCAAAATTGACTTACGCCTATGCCAGTGCAACAGTACCGAAGGTTTCTGTGATCATCGGTCAGGCTTTTGGAAGTGCCTATCTGTGCATGGGAAGCCGCCATATCGGTGCAGACCTGATGTATGCCTGGCCGGATGCTAAAATCGGAATGATGGCGGCGGAGTCGGCAGTAAAGATTATATACTCAGAAGATATCGGGAAGGCCGAAGATCAAAAAGCCTTTATTCAGGAAAAGGCCGGGGCCTATGATGAACTGCAGAACAGTCCGGAAAGCGCGGCTTCAAGAGGTTACGTGGATGCGGTCATTCTTCCTGCAGCGACAAGAAAACGAGTGATTGCTGCTTTTGATATGCTGGCGACAAAGAGGGAGCCGGCCATGGATAAAAAGCATGGGACCGTTTAAATGAGGTGACGGGTATGATGAAAAAGATAACATTGCTCCTGTTTACTCTGTTGACAGTATTTAGCTGTACGGCCTGCGGACAGGCACGGAGTGAAAGTATGGGAGAATTAATGAAAAGAGCCGGACTGAATACGGTCATGGGTATGGGAACGGTCTTTCTTGTATTGATTCTTATTTCGATTATTATTTATCTGTTAGGTTTTATTGGAAAAGCACAGAATAAAGGACCGGCAGCAGCGGAGGCGGCCCCGGAAAAACCGGCTGAGCCGTTGGTCATGGAAACCCCGGCAGAACCGGAAGATCTGACCGATGACTTTGAACTGGTGGCGGTCATTGCGGCAGCGATTGCGGCTTCGGAAGGTGTGCCGGCCGATCGTCTGGTTGTACGGTCGATTCGACGGAAGGCATCACCGAATCAATGGAAAAATGTATAGTGGGAGGATTTAAAACAGGATGAAAAATTATACAATTACAGTGAATGGCAAAGTTTATGAAGTTACTGTGGAAGAGGGATTCACCGGACAAGGCCAAAACGGCGGGGCTTCACCAGCTCCGGCAGCACCGAAAAGTGCGGCTGCACCGGTAAAAGAACCGGCAGCGGCTCCGACAGCTCCGAAGGCTGCGGCCGCAGGTTCTGTAAAGATCACGGCACCGATGCCAGGCAAGATTCTGGATGTGAAGGTCAGTGTCGGACAGGCAGTAAAGCGGGGCGATGTCATTATGATTCTTGAAGCTATGAAGATGGAGAACGAAATCGTAGCATCGCAGGACGGTACGGTCGCAAGCGTGCAGGTAGCTGCCGGAAGCGCGGTGGAAGCGGGAGATACGCTGGCATCGTTGAATTAGTCTGGATGGCAGGAGGTTATTAAATGGATTACGTTATAGAAACGATGGGTAATCTGATCCATCAGACGGCCTTTTTTAATTTGACATGGGGTAATTATGTCATGATTCTTGTGGCCTGCTTTTTTATCTATCTGGCGATAGGCCGGGGCTATGAACCATTGCTTTTGCTGCCGATTTCTTTCGGTATGCTCCTTGTCAACCTGTATCCGGATATCATGCTGACGGTAGAGGAATCTTCCAACGGCATCGGAGGGCTTTTACATTATTTTTATCTGTTGGACGAATGGGCGATTCTCCCGTCTCTGATTTTCCTTGGGGTTGGAGCGATGACCGACTTTGGACCACTGATTGCCAACCCGATCAGTTTTATCTTGGGAGCAGCGGCCCAGTTTGGCGTTTTCTTCGCTTATATTGCAGCTATTTTAATGGGCTTTAGTGACAAGGCGGCAGCGGCCATTTCCATCATTGGTGGTGCAGATGGTCCGACGTCCATTTTCCTGGCCGGGAAGCTCGGACAGGGGGATTTGATGGGACCGATTGCTGTGGCAGCCTATTCTTATATGGCCCTTGTGCCGATTATTCAGCCGCCGATCATGAAGCTGCTGACAACAAAGAAGGAGCGGGCCATTAAAATGGAACAGCTTCGTCCGGTGTCTAAACTGGAAAAGATTTTGTTCCCGATTATCGTAACGATTGTCGTTGTTCTGATTTTGCCGACAACGGCGCCGTTGGTCGGTATGCTGATGCTCGGAAATCTTTTCAGAGAATCCGGTGTGGTGAAACAGCTTACAGAAACCGCGTCCAATGCGCTGATGTACATCGTTGTCATTATTCTTGGAACAAGTGTCGGCGCTACGACCAGTGCGGAAGCTTTCTTAAATCTTCAGACATTGGGAATCGTAGCTCTTGGTCT
>CABRLU010000112.1 GCA_902471845.1 uncultured Lachnospiraceae bacterium
ACAGCCGCATCAACCACTTTTCGCGCATCTTCCATAAGCATCTCTGATTCACGGACATAGACAAAACCTCTGGATACAATATCCGGTCCGGCTAAAAGACGGTTATCATATTTGGAAAGTGTCAGCACCACGATAAGAAGACCATTCTGGGACAACATCTGACGGTCACGCAATACGATATTCCCCACATCACCGACGCCCAGTCCGTCAACCATAATGCCGCCATGCGGTACCTGACCAATGACCTTCGCCTTTTCATCCTTTAATTCCAGCACATTGCCGGAAGAAAGAATCAAAATATGGTCCTTCGGTATGCCCATCTTTTCCGCCAGTTTGGCGTGGGCCTTTAAATGACGGTACTCGCCATGTACCGGAATCGCAAATTTCGGATGAGTCAATGCATAAATAAGTTTAATCTCTTCCGCACAGGCATGCCCGGAAACATGGGTATCCTGGAAGATAACTTCCGCTCCCTTACGGAACAACTCATTAATAATATTCGATACAGCCTTTTCATTTCCCGGAATCGGACTGGAACTAAAGACAATCGTATCTCCCGGTTTGATGGAAACCCGACGGTGAGTATTATTCGCCATACGCGACAGAGCAGCCATCGTTTCTCCCTGGCTTCCGGTCGTGATCAGCACCAGCTGGTCATCCGGATAATTACGCATATGGTCAATATCAATCAATGTCTCATTTGGAATCTGAATATATCCAAGCTCCGAAGCAATAGAGATAATATTTACCATACTTCGGCCTTCAACAATGACCTTCCGTCCAAATTTATAAGCCGAATTAATAATCTGCTGTACCCGGTCCACATTGGATGCAAAGGTCGCCACGATGATACGTCCGCTCCGGTGTTCATCAAAAATATGGTCGATGGACTGACCCACGGTCCGCTCCGAATTCGTAAAGCCCGGACGTTCCGCATTGGTACTGTCCATCATAACTGCCAGGACGCCCTTTTTTCCAAGCTCGGCAAACCGCTGTAAATCGATACTTTCACCAAATACCGGCGTATAATCAATCTTAAAGTCTCCCGTATGAATGATAATACCTTCCGGCGTATAAATAGCCAGAGCTGTCGCATCGGCAATGCTGTGATTCGTCTTGATAAATTCTATCCGGAAACATCCCAGATTAATAGACTGGCCGTGTTTGATGACCTTACGCCGGGTCGATTTCAACAGACTATGCTCTTTTAACTTGTGTTCAATAATTCCCATCGTCAGCTTGGTCGCATAAATCGGTACATTAACCTTTTTCAATACATACGGCAGTGCGCCGATATGGTCCTCATGACCATGGGTGATCACAAAGCCTTTGACTTTGTCAATATTATTTTCAAGATAGGTGACATCCGGGATGACCAGATCGATTCCGAGCATATCATCTGCCGGGAATGAAAGACCGCAGTCCACCACAATAATACTGTCGCCGTACTCAAAAGCCGTAATATTCATTCCTATACTTTCCAATCCGCCCAACGGAATGACTTTCACGCCTTCGTTTTCTTTCTTTACTACTTTTGTTTTCAATATTTAAACCTCCGATATCCTACATAAAGGATGATAGATACTCACGACAAATACGATACGCTTAATAAAGCCTATCGTTATCTGACCGTTTACTAGAATTTGTCCGTTCACATCTCAATATCAATATCATCCAAAATCTCAGAAAATACTCTGGATATTGCTTCCAGCTCACTGTCATCCTCAATCTCGCTGTAAATCACATCCTCAGCATCTTCTTCATTCACAGTTTCTTTCAAAATTAAAGCTTCCGCTTCATCGTCCATTGAATCCGCCACTAATATATAATTAACGTCATTAATGCGTGTCTGCTCGATGACGTAAAATTCTACTTCATCCGTGTCCGTATAAAAAACGATTTTTTCAGGTTTTTCCGTCAATCTAATCACCCAACTTCTGTTCCTGGTTCATCCGATCCATATAAGTCTGCAGAATAAAAGCCGCCGCCATCTTGTCCACATACGCCTTACGGTTTTCCCTGCGCACTCCGCCTTCCATGAGAATCCTTTCCGCCGACACAGTACTCATCCGCTCATCCTGCAAAATCACAGGCAGGCCTGTCCGCCGTTCCAGCATCGCTTTAAAAGCCTCTGTCTCTGCACAGCGGTTTCCTTCATCATTATTCATATGCTTCGGAAATCCAAGAACAATCCTTTCCACATTGTATTCTGCCACAAGTTCTTCAATTCTGGCCAGTGTTTTACGCAGTTTATTCGCATCTTTTCTTGTAATCGTTTCCAATGCCTGGGCCGTCCATCCCAGTCCGTCACTGACCGCAACACCCACGGTTTTGGAGCCGTAATCCAATCCTAAAATCCGCATAACCTTTACTTAAGATTCACATCAATATAGCTCTTCAACAGTTCCTCTAAAAGCTCATCCCGCTCTACTTTCATAATCAGATAACGGGCATTCTTATAGCTTGTCACATAAGTCGGGTCACCGGACATAATATACCCCACGATCTGACTGACCGGATTATAGCCCTTTTCCGTTAAGGCAATATAAACGGCCTCTAAAATATCCTTTACAGTAATTTCGGCATTATTGCTCACCTTAAAATACTGTGTATTTGCCATGTTTTCCATTAAAATCACTTCCTTAAATTACAATATGACCTTACACTTACTCACTATATTAATATAAATCATAAAATAATTCAATCAATTATTTCACAAAACACAAAATCTTCACTCTTTGAAGAAGTCATTCGACAGCGTATGATATCCTTCGACCGGACTTTGTCAGATTTTATCCCACACTTTATATATTCTTTACTATGACCTGTCCATACCCATTCACCATCTGCAGAAATTCTTTCTTCCACAAGAACTTCCAGTACCTTATCCCTGCATTTTTCCCGATAATCCTCCGACATTTTTTCAGCCAGTTTGAGCAGCCGGCTGCTGCGCCGCGTTTTTTCCTGTTCATTCACCTGGTCCGGCATCACAGCCGCCCGTGTCCCTTTTCGCGGAGAGTATTTGAATATGTGCATTTCGGCAAAATGAATCTGTTCAAGAAATTTCTCCGTCTGTACAAACTCATCTTCTGTTTCACCCGGAAAACCGACGATCACATCTGTAGTAAAGGCCGGCCTGTCAAAGTATTTCTCCAAAAGTCCGCACCTGGCCGCATAATCTTCCGGCGTATAATGGCGATTCATCCGTTTCAACGTTGCCTCACATCCACTCTGTAACGACAGATGAAAATGGGGACAAATCTGTTTTACAGCTGCCAGACGCTGAACAAAGTCCTCCGTGATAATTCCCGGTTCCAGAGAGCCGAAGCGAATTCGCTCAACACCCTCAATGGCCGCCAGCTCTTCCACCAGTGAAATTAAAGCATCTTCCTTGCCAAAATCCTTTCCATAGGAAGAAATATGAATTCCGGTCAATACGATTTCCCTGTATCCGGAAGCAGCCAGTGTCGAAACTTCTGATAAAATCTCCTCCGATTTCCGACTCCGCACACGCCCTCTCGCATAAGGAATGATGCAATAGGAGCAAAACTGGTTACAGCCGTCCTGAATCTTAATGTATGCCCGGGTGTGTTCGGACACCTTTGTGATCGACAGGGTTTCATAATCACAATTTTGATTGATATCCAGCCAGTTGACTTGTTTCTCATCGCTTTCTTCCGACGCTGTGCGTCCCTCCATAAAAGACTCTACCATGGATAAAATCTGTCCTTTACAATTGTTCCCTATGATTAAATCAATTGACGCATCCGCCTCTGCTGCTTCCCTGGCTGTCTGAACATAACATCCGGCAGCTACAATGACCGCCTTCGGGTTTTTCTTCCTGGCCCGATGCAGCATCTGACGGGACTTTCGGTCAGCCATATTGGTCACCGTACATGTATTAATGACATAGACGTCCGCTTTTTCATGAAAATCACGAATCTCATAGCCGCCCTTCAGGAAAATTTCTTCCATTGCATCGGTTTCGTATTGATTTACTTTACATCCAAGCGTACAGAATGCGACACTTTTCATCCTATTTCCTCCAAGTTTATTATTTTCAGATAATTTTTGTTATTATTTTCCTTTTTTTGGCATTTTTTTAATTTTTTATTTTGTATCGGTTAATTTTGGATTAAATTATCTAATTGTATTGACTTTTTCTCATAAAAATTGTAATATATAACTATAAAAAATAACAGCTAGCATTGTATTACAGGGAGGTTTTTCCAATGCACACAGTTCAAATCAATCTTAATTCCATTGATAAAGTAAAGGCATTTGTACATTCCGTTAACACATTTAATACTGAGTTTGATCTTGTATCCGGTCGGTTTGTGATTGACGCCAAATCTATTATGGGAATATTCAGTCTGGATTTATCCAAACCGATTAATCTGACCATTTATAATGATGATGACGCCGAAATTATGGAAAGCTTAAAGCCATTCCTTGTTCAATAGATGATAAAAAACAAAAGGGCTTCGCAGCTGATTAATATCAGCAATGTGAGGCCCTTTTTCTTTTCTAAATATCCGATTCACAGAGAATAACTTCACGGTCACGAACAGCCTCTTCCATCATGCCGTCAATAATATCCGCCAGATGATGTTCTGAACGCTCAATTACCCGAATATTCGGCTTTGTCACCGGATGCTTTGCGACGAAAATCGTACAACAGTCCTCATATGGCTGAATGGATGTCTCAAAGGCTCCGATCTGTTCCGATATTTCTACAATGTCATTCTTATCAAAGCCGATGACCGGACGGAATACAGGCATCGTACATACCGCATTCGTTGCGGCCAGACTCTGAAGCGTCTGGCTGGCCACCTGACCGATGCTTTCACCGGTAATCAGGCCGAGAGCACCGTCTTCTCTGGCAATCCGCTCCGCAATCCGCATCATATAACGACGCATGATGATGGTCAGCTCATCATGCGGACATTTTTCATAAATCGCCAGCTGGATATCCGTAAAATTAATAATATTCAGGCGAATCGGTCCTGCGTACCGGGCTACGATACGTGCCAGATCCACAACCTTCTGTTTTGCCCGCTCACTGGTGTAAGGCGGTGCATGGAAATAAGTCGCATCAATCGTCACGCCCCGTTTAGCGATCATATATCCTGCCACCGGACTGTCAATACCGCCGGACAAAAGCAGCATGGCTTTTCCATTGGTTCCTACCGGCATTCCGCCCGGTCCCTTAATGCTCTTCGAATAGATATAGGTCTTTTCACGGACCTCAATATTCAGCATCACATCCGGTTTGTGGACATCCACCGACATTTCGGGAAAACGGTCCAGAAGATATTCTCCAATATCCGCATTAATTTCCATGGATTTTTTCGGGTAACGCTTATCAGCGCGTCTGGAATCCACTTTAAAGGTAAAATGTTTGTCTTCATAGGCTTCATCTATGTAGTCACCCACCACTTTTGTCAGATTATCCCAGGATGGGTCGTCACAAATCACCACCGGGCATATTGCCACGATACCAAAGACCCGTGTCAGGGCCGCCACCACTTCCTCATAATCATAGCTGCCAAGCATGTGGACATAGATTCGTCCCTGCTGTTTTGTAACATCAAAGGCCGCCGCATCCTTCAATGCATACTTGATCTGTTTGATCAAGGCATCCTCAAAAAGATAACGGTTTTTTCCTTTAATACCAATCTCACCATATTTTATTAAAAAGGCTTTAAACATTACTTTCTTCCTCCCCGTGTGAATCTGCGCAGCATCGGCAGCAAAGCTTCCAGCACTTCGCAGCAGGCATTTAACTCTTCCTCTGTAGTATCATAACACAGACTGAACCGGATTGTCGCGTCCAAATATTTTTTTTCCGTACCAATCGCTTTTAAAGTGCCGCTGATAGCCGGATGATTGGACGAACAGGCCGAACCGGAAGAGACGTATATTCCTCTCTCCTCCAGCGCATGCAAAAGCACTTCCGCACGGATATTGTCAAAACTGGCGCTCACCACATGGGGCGCCGGCCCCTGATGCAGATTAACATCCGACACCCGATGGGCAAAACCATTCACCCGAACTCCGTCCATCCGTTCCAGACGGGTCACAAACTGTTCTCTAAGACCGTAAAGCCGTTCCTGCTTTTCAGAAAAATTCTCAAAAACCTTTCGAACAGCCTCTCCAAGTCCGGCAATTCCCGGAACATTTTCCGTCCCGGAACGCATATCTTTCTGCTGGCCGCCGCCTAAGATCAACGGCCGTACCTTTACTTTATTCCTGATATATAAAAATCCGATACCCTTCGGACCGTGCAGTTTATGTCCGCTGACAGACATTAAATCCATCCGAAGTTTTGACGGATAAATTTCAATTTTTCCAAACCCCTGAATGGCATCCACATGGAAAAGGATTTCCGGATTTTTTTTCTTAATCACGGCTCCGATTTCATCCAGCGGTTGAACAGTGCCGATTTCATTATTCACGGCCATAACAGACACCAAAATCGTGTCCTCCCGAAGAGCTTTTTCCAGGGCTTCCAGAGAAACGACGCCATGATGATCTACCGGAAGATAGGTCACCTCAAAGCCCTGTTCTTCCAGCCAGATAAAAGGATTATAGACGGAGGCATGTTCAATCGTCGTCGTAATCAGGTGTTTTCCCCGACGCTTATTTGCCATTGCCGCACCGATGATCGCCATATTATTGGACTCTGTGCCGCCGGAAGTAAATACAATTTCTTTTTCATCCACTTTCAAAACAGAAGCAATGGTTTTTCTTGCTTCCTTCACATACTGCTCAGCGGTAAAGCCTTTCATATGCAGAGACGAAGGGTTTCCATAGTCCTTTGTCATCACTTCAACCATCTTTTCGCACACGGAAGGATACACCTTTGTCGTCGCAGCGTTATCCAGATATATTTCTTTTGTAACGGCACTGTGGCCCAAATTGATTTCCATATTATTCCTCTTCAAATTCAAACATCAGCACAGACAGCATGGCAAGGCCCGCCGTCTCCGTCCTTAAGATACGTTTTCCAAGAGTCACAGGCAGCGCTCCGGCTGCCATGGCCGCTTCCACCTCTGTCTCGTCAAAACCGCCCTCCGGACCGATGAAAATCCCGACGGATTTTTTCCCTTTCAGTCCGGCAATCGTCTTCCGGGTCTTTTCAATCCCTTCCGCCTTTTCATAAGGAATCAGAACTCCTTCCAGGTTACTGGCGTAGGCCAGAGCCTCAGAAAAGCCCATCACCGGTTTTACCTCCGGGATAATTCCCCGACCGGACTGTTTTGCCCCGCCTTCGGCAATCTGCTGCCAACGGGCAATCTTTTTTATTTCTTTTTTCTCATCCAGTTTCACGATGACCCGATTTGTCCGTACCGGAATAATCTCATATACCCCAAGCTCCACGGCTTTTTGAATAATGAGCTCCATCTTGTCTGCCTTTGGCAGTCCCTGAAAAAGATAAAGCTTTACTGGCAGCTCCACATAGGATTTCCAGGAATTTTCAATGGAAAGGCAGATTTCATCCCGCTCCATTGACAAAATACGGCAAAAATAGTCCGTTCCCTGACCATCGCTTAAGGACAATTCGTCCCCCGGACGCATCCGGAGGACATTTCTTATATGATTCACATCATTTCCCTGAATCACAATACGGTTTTCCCGTATCTGTGACGGTTCTACAAAAAATCTCGGCATTTAATCTTCTCCAATTCTAAACCGCCGATCTAGGCTCTTGCTGTAAAGGATACCCATCCGCCGGAATGAGTAACTTCCATAATTTCGAATCCATTCTCTGTCAGGGCCTTTCTTACATCTTCTTCCCGTTCATCAATGATACCGGAGGTTATAAAAAGCGCACCCGGTTTCATCATTTCTTTTACCACTCCGCTTAACGGAATAATAATTTCGGCAAAAATATTTGCCAGTACCATATCAAATTTATGTTCGCCCACTTTATGACGGAAATCTGCATCGGAAATAACATCTCCGGTAAGTACGGTATAGACATCACTTTCTATCCCATTCACAC
>CABRLU010000113.1 GCA_902471845.1 uncultured Lachnospiraceae bacterium
ATTCCCTGACCAGTGGCGTAGGATGCTTCTCCGCCTGAATCCTCAATGACTCCTGTCACCGGATGCCGGTAACATGGTGTAATTGTACACGTATATACCGTGCCGCCAGCAGCATAAGCCGGAACGGCCGGAAGTCCCGTCCCCATGAGGAGGACAAATGCAAATGCCAGGAATCCAGCCAGAATCGGATGTTTTTTCTTTACCGTTCTCATAACCATTTCCTCTCTCCTTCTGTCATTTGATTAGCAACTACTAACCATGGCATCAAAAAAATCGGCAGCACAGCACATAAGCATATAGCCGATTTGCCGGTTAGACATAACTACTCTCAAAATAGATATAGCATACCACTTTCATGGATGTCAATTTCTTTTTCTCGGTTGGTCAAACGTATGCACGAAATTAAAATGGATTTTTTCGCGGAAATAAAGGGTTTTTTTGATTTTTTGAACATTTTCTGGTAATTTCATCCTCTGATAAAATTTCTCAATAATACAAAAGCGAAACTAATTCATTTAAAATCAGTTCCGCCGACTTATCTTTTGTATATTTTACCACATAAAATTCCGAATAATTTAATGATGCCTTACACTTTCATTTATAGTTATTTATTTGTCTTCCGGAAGTTCCAGAGGCTGTAACTTGAGTTTAATATAACCCATCTCAATATCAATTAGTTTTACTGTTTCAATTGCATCCTCTTTTAATGCTGCTTCTTTAATTCGTTTTAATCTGGAATACTCTTCAATCAATTGACCATCATACTGCTTATCTGTTGGCATATATATATCACTCACTTTCAATCACCGCCTTTTCAATATAATCTATTTCCATTATACTGAAAAGATTTTTAGGTGTAAAGCCATATTAAATTATCACATTGGATTATATTTCAACCATCATTCATCGACAAGAAAAGACCCCTGGGACCAGAATCACTCATGAATTCCGGCCCGGGGGCACTTTAAGTTTTGTCTAATATTATGTTTTTATAAAGATTATTTCACATGGCTTTTTGTTTTTCTGCGCTGCATCACAGCCACAATAAGGGCGAGGGCTGAAATGGCACACAGAGCGGCCCATGCGTTCACCGGAGCTTCATCACCGGTCTTAACGGTACTGCTGCCACTCTTTAAGCTGGAGCTGCCGGAAAGGCTGCTCGTGCCGCTCTTTAAGCTGGTTCCGCTGTTCAGGGAAGAACCGCCGCTTAAGGAGGAGCCGCTGCTCAGACTGCTTCCGCCGCCTAAGGAGGAGCCGCCGCTCAAACTGCTTCCGCCGCCTAAGGAGGAACCGCCGCTCAGGTTACTTCCCCCATTGTTATTGCTGCCGTTATTATCGTTTCCGTTAAAGCCCGGGTCATCGGCCGTCGTCTTTGTCAGAGTCGACCAGTCAAGCTTTAAGAATACCGGCTGGGTACCCGTACCGTCGGCAATGCTCTCCATAATCGGTACAAATACCTGCAGCGGTGCATAACCGTCGTTTAAGGCTTCCGGAATAAGTTCAAAGGTTACCACATCCGGATAGTTGGTTCCCAGATTATCGCTGACCAACGTACCGTCACTGTTCTTCTGGTAAGATTCCACGGTCACATCCGCCAGATTACCCAACGGATTACCGTACTGGTCTAATGTATAGCCTGTGGTGAAGTATTTCAACTGGCTCAGATAACCGAGCTGCTGTCCTACCGTCAGTCCGGCAAAATCCAGAGTGATGTAATATTTTCCGTCTTTGACGGTCAGCTTCACCGTATGGTTGATGGCCGCATCCGACATGGAAGCCGTCACTTTATCAATCTTCACCATATTTCCGGTGAGGGCGTAAACACCGTCTTCCAGATTTTTGATATCCAGGCTGCCATTATTATTACCATTATTATTATCGCCGTTATTGCCGCCATTGTTATTATTGTTGTTATTGCCATTATTGCCATTGTTGCCGGAACCGCCGTTATTGCCGTTGTTATTGTTATTTCCGGAATTGTCCGCCGGCTTCTGTTCCAGATTCAGCATGGCCGCTGTCAGCTTCGAAGCCTGGGCATTGACTTCGGCCTGGGTCGCTTCGCCGTTATCATATACCGATTCCGCTTCAAGGATGGCTTTCTTTAAGGTGCTGATGGAAGCTGCCGTATACAGATTTTCTCTTCCGGACATGGCCGCTGCCGTCACTAAGAGGTCATGGAGACCGCCTTTTTCCACGGTGATTGGCTGTACCTGCACAAGACTTCCAACCAGATAATTAAGTATCCGTACCTGGGCGTCGGTTTCTTCCTGGGAGGCTGATACGTCTTTATAAACTTCCATTGCCGTATCATAAGCCGAACGCAGGGTTTCCAGGGAAGCAGCGGTATAACTCTCACCATTGTTCAGGAAGTTTTCCGTATTGCTGAGGGCTGTGGCCAAAGCGCTCTTATCGGCTCCGACAATAACAAGGGACTGGATGGCTCTGTCCACCGCCTGCACACACTTGTTGACTTCGGTCTGGGAAGCATCTTCCTTCTCATAAACTCTCTGAGCTTCGTCTCTGGCCTGCTGTAAAAGTAATCTGGATGTCTCCGTATAAGTTACATTGACATTATTCAGGTAACTGTCAGCCACATCAATGACTTTCTTAAGTTCACTCTTATCTGCTTTGACCACTTCTTTCGTCATCGCATCAACAGCCGCCTGCAGGGCCTTCACCGTGTTATCCACTAATGTCTGGTCAATGTTCATGTTGGCATCTGCATCCTTCGCTGCCGCGACAGCACTCTGCAGTGCCGCATAGACTGCGTCGGAGGCTTCGTCCTGCTGGATGGCGGAAGCACTCTCGATCAGGGCCTTCAGGGCTGTCTTATCGGTCTCTATACCGGAAATCTGTACCCGGCTGTCCCAGTCGAGCTGGAGCTTCGCATATTGGAGACCGCTGCCTGTGTTAATGGCTTCCATGACAGGGACATAAACCTGTACCCAGATCTCATTATCCCCAAGGGCGACCGGCATGGTCATATAGTGCGGATAAAGCTTGCCTTTGGCATTATTATCTGTTCCATTCTCCGGGTCATTATAGACATCATATGTATCTGCATAATATTCCTCGACATTTGCCGACACTGGCGTCTCACCGGAAGGCATAGCATATCCCGTATCCCCGCCTTCCCAATCCGGGAAATAATTCAATACGGCCAGATAACCGGTGAACTGGGTCGTGCCAAGGCTGGTCGTCAGCGGCGCGAATTCCATGCGCAGGGTGACGTTTGTCTCTCCCGTTGTCTCGTCTGTCTTAACGATAACCTGCATCGGTTTCTGCAGAGCCGCATTGCCCATGGACGGCTGGTCTGCAGCTGCATGCCAGATGCGCCCGTCGATGGTATAGACACCGTCATAGACGGTATTTTCCTGGGCCTTTGGGATGAGGGCTTCCGCACTCCGTTCCAGAAGCTGGATTTGCTTGTCCACATCCCCCTGGGAAATGCCCGCATCGCTCATGACTGACTGTGCCGAAGCAATGGCGGCTTCAAAGAAAGCCACACTGGACTCGGTATAGCCCGATGTATCCAGAGCCTTGGCCTGGGCGATCAAATCTTTAAGAACGCTCTTATCCACGGAACCGCTCAGGTTTTCTACAGCCATGTTCAGGGCGTTCAGCTGTTCATCCACTTCGGCCTGAGAAGCATCGACATCTTCAAGGACAGCTTTGGCACTGGCAAGCACTGTCTGAAGGGTATCCCATCCCGGATAAGCTCCGTCATTCGTCAATGCAGCCGCACTGTCATAAGCCGCCTGCAGGGCCGTCTTGTCGGCTTTGCTGACCAGACCTTCGATGGCTGAGTTCAGTCGGAGTGTCTGGGCTTCAATTTCCTGTCCTGTCACTCCTTCTTTTTCAAGGAGGGCTCTGGCTGCATCCAGTTCACCTGAAAGTATCTGCCAGCTCTTTGGCGTGTACTGGCTTTCATCCTTCGTCTCAGCCATGGCCACCGCATCCCGGAGGGCTTCCAGGTTCACATTTAAGGTCAGGTTGCTGATGGCCGTGTTCAGCGATGTCACCTGGGCCTCCACTTCATTCTGAAGGGCCACAGGATCCAAGGAAACCTTTGTTGCGGCTGCGACGGCTTTCTGGAGTTCTGCGACTGCGTCCGCATCGTATTTATTCGCATTTGCCGCGGCTTCGGCCAGTTTTTCATTTGCAATGCTCAGCGCCTCTGTCAGAGCAGTCTTATCCACTGTCTGAGCCTGGAAATCTGTAAAGGATAACGTCGTCTGAACTTCATTTCCCTGAATATCCGCATATTTCACAGAAACCGAAGCGGACATGGCCGGAAGCGTAAAGTTGGCGCCCGTCACAACCGTATTGCCGTCGGCATCCGTCATTGTCTCCAGCTCTGCGGCAACGTACTGTTTCTGAGTGATATCGTAATACATCAGGTCAGATATCCCCTGAACATCCAGATAGATTCCGGCGCTCTTATCTTCATTCACAAGGATTCTCGTTCCTGTGACCACTTCCGTATCCGCGATTGTTCCTGTAGCTGTGTAGAGGCCCGCATTTAAGATAAGGGCGTCCGGTGATGCCAGACCGTCGATGGCGGTGCGAAGGACTGTGTAAGCGCTGTTCAGCGCTTCGGTTGTTGACGAAGTATCGTTATAAACGCTCACCGCCGCACTGTAGGAGGTCTCAAGGGCTGTCCAGGAATCTGCGGTGTATTCTTCTTTGACCGCCGTCTCCGCGATCCGGATGGCTTCAGCCAGGGCGTCACGGATCGGAGCCTCCGGCGTATCATCAGAGATTTTTTCCGCATTGGCCCAGTCCAGGGTCAGCCAGGCATCCTGTTCGAAGTTGCCGCCGCCGATGGCGTCCATGATCGGCAC
Organism: uncultured Lachnospiraceae bacterium; assembly: GCA_902471845.1. Taxonomy (GTDB): domain Bacteria; phylum Bacillota; class Clostridia; order Lachnospirales; family Lachnospiraceae; genus Frisingicoccus. The sequence goes on from CABRLU010000113.1 coordinate 4,845, forward strand.
CTTGAACCGGGCCGGCCACTGGGCGTCATCGCTGACAAGCTGGACATAACCGGTCTTTGGATAATAGTTTAATGTACCTTCGTTGAAGACGTCGGTAAAATAGCTGTCATCACTGTTTTTATAATAGGATGTAAAAATAACTGGATTTAATGTGCCTGTCGGACTTCCTCTGTCCAGTTCCATATCTGAACCGTAGAGCCACATCTTCGTCATGTAGGATTCCATGTTGAGATTTTCAACAATGGTGTAATCCATGTATAAGGTTTTTACGCCGTCTTTGACGACCACTGTCGCATTATCTCCAAGGCACCGGTCAGCCATGGATAACTGACCTTCATTGGTCAGATGATAGACCGAAAGAGGTACGGTATAGGTTCCATCCTCAAGATTGTCCCCTGTAGCTGTCGAGTCTTTCAACTCATACAATGCATAATATCCCAAAATCGAAGTTTCTGTGACAAAATAATAGCTGCCGTCATCTTCCTGTTCTACAGTGCCTGCGACTATGGGCTTAAAACCTAAATCCTCATAAAACGCAAATAACTGGGTATTTTCCGCTTTCCAGTCATCCGGTATTTTGAATTTCATTGTCACCGGACTGGTCAACACCCTGGCATATGTTCCATTCGGATATTTGACAGACCACCGATAATAATAAATATGGTTATATGCAGAACCCAGATTGTTGAAAATCATGTCATACGGGTCCACATTGGATTTCGGGTCATCTTCAATTTCTTCAACAACCAATTCTGTATTTTCAGGAATTACCTTTGATGTTGTTACAACCTTACTGCCCGTTACATTTTCGACCAATTCAATATTTTGATACTCGATCATCTGCGGATAAATAGTTATATTTTTTCTGCTGGAATATCCCTTCTGATCATCATAAGCGCTTACCCATATTGTCTTGCCCAATATGATATCTCTGTAGTCACTCAAATCAAATTCTACATTGTAGGTATAGTCTTCGATATTTTCTAAAATATCCCACCGTGTTCCCATTTTGATATCTGAGAGCCGTTCATCAACCGATGGGTCCAGCTTCAATTCAAGAACTGAGGTATTTTCCCCGACTGTCCACGAACCATTTCCTTCAAAATAATCATCGATATATCCCCATCCCTCTCTTGTAAAAACCGAATAAGATATATTCGAGATTGTTTTATATTCTTCAATATCCACCTTCTGTGCGGCCCATTCATTAAAATCAAAAATTTCAGCTATCAATGAGTCACTAGCTACATCGGAAGTCGCTACAAAAATAATATAATCCTTCGTTATATCTTCCACATTAAAAGTGATATCCCAGGTATCGTAAGTCTCATTGTAGACACTCATATAATCTTTCCAATACTGGTCGTTTTCTTCAGTTGCACCTTCTTTTACAACCGCATGCAGCTTTCCGGACTGGATATCATAGCTTTCTTTCCAGTTCTTTATACCACTCTTACGACCCCATCCTGCGACTTCTGCATTATAATATTCTTCTTTTAATATTCCTGCGCCTGTGACTTCACTTGAAGTCTTTATTCTCATTGTCACTTCAAAGTTTCCGTCTTCCACCTTAAGCATTGCGACCGGATTGACTTTGTTGTATGCCTGACATAAATAACCGGCATTGGTTTTAGCGCTGTTTTTATAGGAGTTCATCGGCAGAATATAGTAACCGTCTTCCAAAGAAAAGGTTGCCTTTTCCGGTTCTTTTCCTGCTGGTTCTAATGCATCCACCAAAGACTGTAATCTATCAATAACGGTCTGTATGTACTGCTCCGGTAGCTGGCTTGGGTCATAAATGGAATCCCGCGCCGTTTTTAATGCTGTCCAGCTCTCCTCCGTATAATCCTCTCCGTTCATAGCATCGATTTCCACCAGTAAAGCCTGCAGCTCCTCCAGCTTTGTCGGTTCTTTCTCCGCCGGCACCAATGCATCTACCAAATCCTGCAGTCTGTCGATAACTTGCTGTATATACTGCTCCGGCAACTGGGTCGGGTCATATATAGAATCCCTGGCAGATTTCAATTCTGTCCAGCTCTCCTCCGTATAATCCTCTCCGTTCATGGCATCGATTTCCGCCAGTAAAGCCTGCAGCTCCTCCAGCTTTGTCGGTTCTTTTTCTAGTGGCACCAACGCATCCACCAAAGACTGTAATCTGTCGATAACTTGCTGTATGTACTGCTCCGGCAACTGGGTCGGGTCATATATAAAATCCCTGGCAGATTTCAATTCTGTCCAGCTCTCCTCCGTATAATCCTCTCCGTTCATGGCATCGATTTCCGCCAGTAAAGCCTGCAGCTCTTCCAGTTTCGTCGGCTCCGCATGGGCCGGAAGAGTCATGGACACGACCATGACCAACGCCAGAATCAAAGACAAAGAACGTTTTAACGCATTTCTCATAATTCTTTTCCCTCTCTCATAATGAAATAAAGTGAATTTACAACAAATGCGCTGTGCTATCCTCCCCGGTCGGAAAAATGGTGAACGATTGTCACAAAACCAACTGCCGGGGATATTGAATTCATTTCATTTATTATCTTTTTCATATCCATTGACACCTCCATGCTCTATAATTAGAAACCCCTAACCTATGCTTTTCAAAAAAATGGTTAGTCAGAACTATCCATTTCCTTTGTATCATGGCCTTTTTTCGGTGTCAATTTGTTTTTTTTAATCGGTCAAACGGATGCGCGAAATCGAAATGGCGTTTTCCCCGGAAATAAAGGTTTTTTTTTAATTTTGAACCTCTTTGAAAACAATTTCAACCTCTGATAAAATTTCTCAATAACACAAAAAGCGAAACCAATTCATTTATAAATCAGTTTCGCTATCTTATCTTTCGTATATTCATTTTTCTTATCTCTCCGCTAACTTCCGCTCCAGCTCTGCAATCCGCTGTTCAAAGCTTTCTGCCTGACACTGCATCTGCTGTTTTGCTATTTCAAGCTCTGCATCCTTCTGCTCTAATGCTACATCCTTCTGCTCTAATGCTGCATTCTTCGCCTGAATCGTTTGAGACTGTTCTTTAATAGTCTCTTCCTGCGTATTAATCTTCTCCTGCATCCGGTCGATCA
>CABRLU010000114.1 GCA_902471845.1 uncultured Lachnospiraceae bacterium
AGGCAGCGGGCGTCACCGAGGAACTGAAAGCCCATGACCCCATACGCTGGGTGGGGCTGATGAACACGCTGAAAGCACAGGTGGAGGAAATGATTTGTCAAGAGTTTATTTATATTTAGAACTTTTTCTTTTTGTCAGAAAACCATTTGACACTGCCATTATTCGCGCCTATACTTAGAGTGATTAGTTATAACGAACCGAAAGGAGGAATGGGTGGTGCTGACCTATGAAAAACAAGCACTCTCTGGTACGATTGAAGTATTATTGCGGGCTGAATTGCCAGACGAATTTGAAGGGACAAAGTTATACGGCTCTCTCGAAGAAGATGAACTACGGCAGGACTGTAAAATTTTTCGGCTGTCAAATGAAACAGGGCATGGACGCATTACAGTCTATCAGGTTTTTTCTGGTATTGAGCTTTACTATAACGATATGCACATGGGATATTGCAATCAAAATCAAGCCACAGCTAAAAACATGATAGAGATTAACCATTGTCTGATAGGACGTTTTGAGTGTAGCTTTGGTGAAAATAGTTGCTGCTATATGGCGGAAGGCGATTTGTCGATCAGCTCCATGATGAAGAAAAAGTCAAATTCGTGTTTTCCGCTGAACCACTATCACGGTATTTCTATCGTCATCAATCTGGATGAATTGCTGCCGGAAGTACGGCAAATCATGGAGCTATTGAATATTGATTTGCACTACATACAAAAATATATTTGCGAAGGAAACCGTTGCTGCATCATGCGGGCCAATCCGTCTATTGAACATATTTTTTCGGAACTCTATCATGTCCGGGAAAAAAGAAAACCAGGATACATGAAAGTCAAAATGCTGGAACTGCTTCTGTTCTTAAGTGATCTCAATACGGCAGAAGAAGTTTTACAGACGGATTATTTCAATCAAAATCAGGTCGCATTGATTAAAGCAGTAGCGTCCTATATTACGGAGGACTTGACAGCACATCATACGATTGAACAGCTTTCCCAGAAATTCGCGATTTCTACAACAGCATTGAAAAAGTGCTTTCGAGGCGTCTATGGAACCTCTGTCTATTCTTATCTTCGTACCTATCGGCTTCAAGTCGCCAAAAAATTGTTGCTGGAAACCGAGTCGTCAGTAACGGAGATTGCAAGTAAAATAGGATATGAAAATCCGAATAAATTCACTTCTGCCTTCAAAGAAACGTATGGCAGCTCTCCAACGGAATTCAGAAAGAGTGTCCGTTTGGATAGAAGCGGGTCCGTATGGAGTGGCGAAGAAATCTGAGCTGTATTAGAATATCCTTTGTCAGATAAAAGCAGAAAGACCGCTTGAAGCTGGCCTATTTTTTGAATAATGGGTTAGATGTTGCTAACTTTCTGCAAGACAAAGGAGGATTTCCAAATGGAAAATGAAAAATCGACAGGTAACAAGTACACTGTCAAAGACGCGGCAATCATCGGTATCTTCTGTGCGGTCATGTTCGTTGTATTTATGGTCTATTCGATCCTGACCGGCGCTTCACTGTTCTATTCCATGATTTTTAACGCCGCTGGTGCGGCACTTATCCTCGCACCGTTCTATGTTTATATGTGCATGAAAGTCGGCAAGCATGGCCCCGCTCTTGTCTACAATATCATGTGGGCGATTATCGCCGGATTGATGATGGGGCCATTTATGATTCCGTGGTTTTTGGGCGGCGGTATCATCGCAGAGCTTTCCATGTGCGGAAAGGATGCCTACCATGACATTAAGCGTGTGTCTATTTCGTGGGTAATCACGGCACTGGTTCGCGCTGCACATGGTATGTCAGAAATTTGGTTTTTCAAAGACGCATTTCTTGCCACCGGCGTCAGCGAGCAGCAGGTTCAGGTTCAGACCCAGTATTACACCGATCCGAAGTACGTCCTTTTGAGTCTGGCTGTCACCGCTATCCTGGCCGTCCTTGGCTGCATGATTAGTAACAAACTGATTGTGAAGCACTTCAGAAAGAGTGGTGCGATTAAATAAACTATGAGCATGAAATTTGATTTTCGAACCAAATTGCTTGTCATAGTTTTCACTATGTCGCTTGTGGCGGTGCTCACAAGCGACATTTTGATATACACACTTTTTGGCGTTTTGAGCGTGTATCTGATTATTCAGGGCTTTGGCAGGCAGACAATAAAATATTTGATCGTCTGCGGTATTTTTATCGTGTTGAGGTTGCTTTCAGGAGGACAGGGCATTACCATTCTTATGCCGGAAATGTTCCTGTTCATGGTGCTGCGTATTTTGATGATGGTTATGGCTGCGCAGCCCGTGATTGGTATGCCGCCGGGAGAAGTTGTAGCAGTTTTTAAGAAAATCCACGCGCCTAATGGAATTGCCCTGCCCGTAACCTTCATGCTGCGTTTCTTCCCTACTGTGCGCAGTGAATTTTCTGATGTGTTTTCCTCCCTTCGACTGCGAAAGCTGTTGTCATGGAAACACCCTCTGGACGCAATGGAGTATATTGTTACGCCTGTTATTTTCCGTTCATCCAGAATAGCCGAAGAACTTGCCGCTTCTGCTGAAAGCAGGGGGATTTCCAATCCTGGGAAACATACCTGCCGCAGAAAAATAGAATTTCAAAAAAGAGATTGGATTATGTGCGTGATTGCTGTTTGTGTAACTGCATTCTATTTTGTGCTGGAAAGGATGGTAGCGTAATGGTAAATGATAAAGCAAGGCGATCCGTTATCCAGTTTGAAGATGTATCTTTTGAATATCCGGGAGCCGAAACAGATAGTATCCATCATATCAGCCTCGATGTAAAAGAGGGCGAGTTTCTTGTTCTGACTGGAGGGAGCGGCTGCGGAAAGACAACTTTAACACGATTGGTAAACGGGTTAGGCGAACAATTTTACGAAGGGACACTGAAAGGGCGCATCACACTGTTGGGACGCAACATATCGGAATATCCTCTGTATGAAATCGGGAAAAAAGTAGGTTCAATCTTTCAAGATCCAAAGAGCCAGTTTTTTGCCAGTATTACAGAGGATGAGATTTCGTTTGGGTGTGAAAATTATGGCGTTCCGTATGAAGAATTGGATAGGCGGGTTTCAAGTGCAATCAAGCGTATTAACGGAGATATGCTGCGAGGGAAAGAAATTTATCCGATGTCCAGCGGGGAAAAACAGAAAATAGCGGTGGCCTCCGTCAATGCTGTTGATCCGGAAATTTATGTGTTTGATGAACCTTCGGCCAATTTGGATATGTATTCCGTTGAGGCACTTAAAAATTTGATGGGTGGACTTAAAGCGGAAGGCCACACAATCATTGTTGCTGAACACCGGCTTTATTATCTTACTGACCTTGCAGACCGTTTTCTCTATATGGAAAACGGGAGCATAAAAGAAGAATGGACGGCGGGAGAACTGCGCTCTATTCCAGAAGAAAAAAGACGAGCCATAGGAATACGAGCGGCAGATTTGCACCATATTGAAGTAGATATTTCCCCTGTAAAAGAAAAAGATATGACGATGGAGGTAAAGGATTTGGCGTTTTCCTATCGCAAACATCCGGTTTTCCATGATGTATCTTTTCAGGCGTATGCTGGTGATCTGATTGCGATTGTAGGCCATAACGGAATAGGAAAAACTACTTTGTCAAATATTCTTTGTGGTATGCAAAAGGAAAAAGAGGGTCAGGTCATATATAACGGGACAAAGGTATCTAAAGGCAAACGGAAGAATTTTGCCTACTTTGTTATGCAAAATACAGATTGCCAGTTGTTTGGGGACAGCGTAGAAGAAGAACTGCTATTAAACGGAAAAGGCAGTACCCAGGAGCAACGCGATGATCTGCTAAAACTATATGGCTTGTTTGAATGGAAAGAACGGCATCCCGCTACTCTTTCCGGCGGGCAGAAACAACGACTCACTCTTGCAGTATCGGATTGGATAGATACCCCCATTTTGATTTTGGATGAGCCTACCAGCGGTCTTGATTTCAAAAATATGATGAGAATATCGGAGCATTTGAAAGCTCTGGCGCAAAAAGGAAAGACCATTTTAATCATTACCCACGATTATGAATTTGCCGCTATGACTTGCAATCGGGTTCTGCATTTCGTTGATGAAGGTCATGTAGAAACATTTCCGTTACAGGAAAATTTGTCCCGCTTATACTCCTGCCTTATGTGTCAATGAATTATGTGTCCGATTGGATAGATACGCTCTGTATGGAGTGGCAAAAACAACTGAATGATTTTATGATAATAGACGGGTTATAAAATGCTAACCCGTCTATTATTGCGAAAGGAGACTTGCTTATGGAGAAGCAAAAAAATGGAGAACTGTCCAGAATGTTCGGATATGCAGGGAAATTCCATGTTTTGACTGTTTTGGGATGTGTTCTCTCCGGAATCAGTACCATTTTATCTATGCTGCCTTTTGTTTGCATTTGGCTCGTCATCCGCGATTTAATCCAGGCTTTTGCTGCCGGGGATATATCTCTTGCAACGGGGAGCGCCCATTATGCGTGGATGGCGGTTGTGTTTGCAGCGGCAAGCATTTTAATTTATTTTATCGCCCTGAACTGTACTCATCTGGCGGCGTTTCGTACAGCCACCAATATGAGAAAATCTGCAATTCATCATATCGTGACGCTGCCGTTGGGGTATTTCAGCCAAAATGCAAGCGGACGGCTCAGAAACATCATTGATGATAATGCAGGGCTTACAGAAGGATTTCTGGCCCATCAGCTTCCCGATCTGACCGGAGCCGCAGTTATGCCGGTTGCCGTTATTATTTTGATTTTCCTTTTTGACTGGCGGCTGGGAATTTGCTGCCTGATACCTATGGGAATCAGTGTCATCTTTCTCAAACAGATGATGGGTGGAGATAATGCGCAGTTTATGGGCAAGTATATGACTGCACTGGAAACAATGAATAAAGAAGCTGTGGAATATATTCGTGGTATTCCTGTTGTAAAAGTATTTCAGCAAACTATTTATTCCTTCAAAAATTTTCACGCTGCAATAGAAGAATACGAAAAATTTGCTTCCGGGTATGCCTTAAAATGCCGTATTCCTCTTACGGGATTTACAGTAACACTGAACGGCACATTTGTTTTACTTATTCCAGTCGCCATGTTTATTTTGTCCGGGGTCAGCGGCCAGGCGGCTTATGAAAATGTTGTGCTGGATTTTCTGTTTTACAGTTTGTTTACTCCGGTCTGTGCAACTATGATGAACCGTATCATGTTTGCCAGCGAGCAGCTTATGGCGGCTAAAAGTGCAGTCAGCCGGGTGGATGAAATTTTGCAGGAAAAGCCCTTGAAGGAGCCGGAACATCCCCTGATCCCGGCAGATGCTTCGATTGTGTTTTCGGATGTTTCCTTCGCCTATCCAGGGGCCAAAGAGAAGGCCTTAGACCATATCAGCTTTGAGGTTCCGACAGGAAAAACAGTGGCGCTTGTTGGTGCCTCCGGCAGCGGTAAAAGTACAGCGGCAAGCCTCATTCCCCGATTTTATGATGTTCAGTCAGGTTCCGTTACGATTGGCGGCGTGGATGTACGCAATATTGAGAAGCAGGAACTGATGAAAAGAGTTGCTTTCGTGTTTCAGAATGCCTGTCTGTTCAAGGACACCTTGATGAATAATATTAAGGCGGCCCGCCCGGACGCTACCAGGGAAGAAGTCTTGAGAGCGGCTGATGAAGCACAATGCAAAGATATTATTGACCGCCTCCCGGATGGGCTTGATACGCTCGTTGGAACAGGAGGCACATATCTCTCAGGAGGTGAAAATCAAAGGATTGCTCTTGCAAGGGCAATTTTAAAAGACGCCCCTATTATTGTACTGGATGAAGCCACAGCATTTGCAGATGCCGAAAATGAACATCAGATACAGCTCGCTTTTGAGCGGCTGACCCAAAACAAAACGGTTATGATGATTGCCCACCGGCTCTCTACGATACAAGACGCAGACCTTATCCTGGTGTTCAAGGAGGGGCAGATTGCAGAAAGAGGTACACATGAAGAATTGGTAGCCTTAAATGGTATTTATTCTTCTATGTGGAAGGATTACCAGACCTCGATTGCCTGGAAGGTCGGAAAGGAGGATGAGCAGCATGATTAAGGCGTTAAAAAAGAAGTATGCGTTAAGCGATCAGGGTGCAAAAGACCTGTTAAAAGGGATCGTTTATTCGGTGCTGGCCAATATCAGCCTTATGTTTCCTGTTATTCTTCTGGCTATCGTCCTCAATCAGCTTCTTGCGCCTGTTTTGGGAGCGAGTGCGCCAGAGATCAGTGCCGCCGTTTACACTGTGATTGGAATTGTGATTTTAGCTGTTGTTTTTATTTTTCATTATTGCCAGTACACCGCGACATATCTCGGAACGTATGATGAAAGCGCAAGGCGGCGTATCGGGCTTGCGGAAAAATTGCGTACCCTTCCGCTGACCTTCTTCCACCAGCGTGATCTTGCTGACCTGACAAGCACAATTATGGGCGACTGTGCAAACTTTGAACACGCATTTTCTCATACGGTTCCACAATTCTTTGGAGCAGTTATCTCTACGGGGATTGTTTGTATCGGCCTGCTGATTTTCAACTGGCAAATGGGTTTGGCTCTTCTTTGGGTAGCTCCGATTTCATTTGCAATCGTTATTCTGTCACGGAAATGGCAGGAAAAACTCAGCAAAAAGCACATGAACGCAAGACTGGAGCTTGCAGAAGGCATTCAGGAATGTTTGGAAACCGTACAGGATATAAAGGCTTGCAATCAGGAAGAAGATTATCTTCGCAAATTGGACGCAAAGATGGATGCTGCGGAAAAAGCACAGATTTCATCCGAAATGACAACGGCAAGTCTGCTGACAACCGGCCAGATGTTTTTAAGGCTTGGTTTGGCAACGGTGATTGTAGTAGGTAATAGTCTTGTGGTAAGTGGAGATACCTCTCTGTTTACCTATATTCTGTTTTTGATTGCTGCCTCCCGCCTGTACGATCCGCTTTCCGGGGCGATGTCAAATATGGCAGAGCTGTTTTCTGTACAGCTTCAGGTGAACCGCTTGAAAGAAATAGAGGAATACCCGGAAGAAACCGGCGAGAAGAATATCCATACAAACGGGTACGATATTACATTCGATCATGTCCAGTTTTCCTACGAAAAGGGCAAACCGGTACTGAGGGATGTTTCGTTTACTGCAAAACAGGGACAGGTCACTGCATTGGTTGGCCCGTCCGGCGGCGGCAAAAGTACAGTCGCAAAACTGGCAGCCAAATTTTATCCTCTGGACGGAGGAAGAATACTGTTGGGCGGAACCGATATTGCTCCGCTAAATTCAACCATGTTGATGAAAAACTTCTCTATCGTTTTTCAAGATGTTGTGCTGTTTAATAACACCATCATGGAAAATATTCGTGTCGGTAAAAAGGACGCAACGGATGAAGAAGTGATTGCCGCAGCTAAAGCAGCGCAGTGTGATGAATTTATTTCAAAATTGTCGGACGGCTATCAGACGGTGATCGGAGAAAATGGTTCAACACTATCTGGTGGTGAGGCACAGCGCCTTTCTATCGCACGTGCTCTTTTGAAAGACGCTCCTGTTATTCTTCTGGATGAAGCTACTGCTTCTCTTGATGTAGATAACGAAACTGAAATTCAAAACGCAATATCCAGGCTGGTAAAAGGCAAGACAGTTCTTATAATCGCTCACAGAATGAGGACGGTGGAAGCTGCCGATAACATCGTTGTATTGTCAGATGGTATTGTAGCCGAAAACGGAACTCACGAAGAACTTATGAAAGAAAATGGCCTCTATCATAGGCTGGTCGATTTGCAGACAGCTTCTGCAAATTGGAAGTTAAGCGTTTAATTCATAAAAGGTACTGATGAAACTTCATGCGTCCGGGGAGGACTACCTGGAAACCATCCTTGTTCTCCAAA
>CABRLU010000115.1 GCA_902471845.1 uncultured Lachnospiraceae bacterium
TTTTATTAAATGACAGAGTAGGACTGGCTATCAATAGTAAAAGTCCGCTCTTAAAATATGCGGTCTACGATAAGGAGCGGGACGGTTACTGTATGGATATGAAGTATCTGAAAGATGAAACCTTTCTTCTATATGAAAATGACGAAACCCGGGTTGAATTTGACCGACTGGCTGCCGAGGCCGGATTTAAACCCAAAATTCAAGAATATTATAATGTGGAAACCATGCTGGAGCTGGTAGATAAAGGTTATGGTGTGTCCTACATGAATGAAGCGTATATTCCGGATTTTCTGAACAAACGCAGACGGGAATCGGTAAAGTTTATTTTAACAGGACGTAAAAGTGACAAGGTAGAAGTCTACCTTTCTTATCATGAACGTATGAAAAGTCAGAGTTATGGCCGGAAATTTATTGAAATACTTACCAATTCCCAGGGATAAAAAAGAAAAAAATGAGGTATTTTTGCATAAACATTAAAAAAACAAATGAAAATCATAAAAATAATTAATTTGACAAATGAATTTTCGAGAGTAGAATAAGCCATATAAAGCAAAGGCGCTGAACGAAAAAAGTTCGGCGCCTTATTTATTTTTGAAAGGAGCGTCCAATATGAAAGAAAGTATTACATTTGGAGATTTGACCTGTGCTCCGGGGGAGAAGGTTCAGGGATATATGACTTTCGCTGATACAGGCATCAAATCGCCGATGACTTTAATAAATGGAACAGAGGAAGGTAAAACTCTTCTTTTAACAACGGGAATTCACGGCGGGGAGTACCCGAGCATCGAAGGGGTCATTGAACTTGCTGAGGAATTGAAGCCGGAAGATATTCACGGGGCGCTGGTCATTTTTCATCCGGTGAACGTGGACGGCTTTCTGGATCGGGTATCAGGAATCTATCCGGGGTCGGGTGAAAACCTGAACCGTCAGTATCCGGGAGACCCGAATGGAACTATTGGTCAGAAATTCGCCTATGCATTGACTAATGATGTGATTAAAAAATGTGATTTTATGATCGATACCCATGGCGGGGATTTGCATGAAACTCTCCCACCCTATGTATATTATCCGGGAGTCGGTGATCAGAAAGTTGCTGAATTGTCCAGACAGGCCGCACTGGCTGTCCATGCCAAATATATGGTCCGGTCTCAGTGTGATTCCAATGCCTATCATATGTGCAATCATTTCGGAATTCCAAGCATGCTCATGGAAATGGGCGGACGAGGCCTTTGGACGAGGGAGGAAGTGGAAGCCTACAAATTTAATGTAAAAAATGTCATGCGCTATGTGGGACTGTTGGAAGGTGAAGTCATCCTTCCGGAAAATCCGGCCCATGTGATTACAAATGCAGCTTACATTGATGCCGAAGTTTCCGGATGCTGGTATCCGATGGTCAAACTTGAAGAAAAAGTAAAAAAAGGACAGTTACTTGGAGTGATTAAAGACTTTTTCGGCAATGTACTCGAAGAAGTTTATGCTGAATTTGATGCATTGATTTTATTTTATACAACATCCCTTGCGATTAAAGCGGGAGATCCGATTATTACATATGGAATTTAAGGAGGAACCGTCATGGTAGGAAAAATTGATGAAAATTGGGAATTTGAAACCCGGTTATTAAATGAAGGAGCATATTTCAGACTGGAAACGACGAATCCGGAAGCGTTGCCGATTCATATGTCGACTGCCCATAATGTAAACGATTTAGCAGACCTGGAACGGCGTTACAGTGTCAGTGGCTATTGCTATAACCGGAACAGGAATCCAAACCGGACGGCCTTAAGTGAATTGATGACCTGTCTGGAAGGCGGAGAAGCTTCGATCGCATGTTCTTCCGGTATGGCGGCCATTTCCAGTGCAGTCATTGCCAATACAAAGGCAGGAGACCACATTTTATCCGATCGGACATTATATGGTGAGGCCATTGAAATTTTTCAGGACATTCTTGAAAAATACAACGTAGAGACAACCTTTGCAGATTTTAATGATTTAGAGGATGTTAAATCTAAAATCCAGCCGAATACTGTGATGCTTTATACGGAGACGGTTTCCAATCCACTGATCGCCGTGCCGGATTTGCAGGCCATTGCCGAGATTGCCCATAGCCACGATGCACTTTTGATCGTTGATAATACATTTATGACCGGAGCGCTGGTTCAGCCGTTGAAACTGGGTGCAGACATTGTGGTCAACAGTCTGACAAAATTTGCCAACGGTCATTCCGATGCGGTCTGCGGCGCCGTGACCGGAAATGCAGATATCATAAAGAAAATCTATAATCTTCAGGTACTTTTAGGAACCCAGGCGGATCCATTCACCTCCTGGCTTGTATGCAGGGGTATCCGTACATTGGATTTGAGAATTAAGAAACAGTGTAAAAATGCTGCAGCGCTGGCCGCCGCACTGGAAAAATCACCTTATGTTAAAAAGGTTAATCATCCAAGCCTGGCTTCCCACGCACAGCATGAAATCGCAGAAAAGGAATTCGGACCATATTATGGCGGTATGTTAAGCTTTGAAATTGATGAGGACAGAGACAAGATGAATCTTTTCCTGAGAAGCATGAATCTGGCTCATTACGCCATGACCCTTGGCGGTTATCGGACGACCCTTTCCTATCCGCCGCTGTCCTCCCATGAGAATGTACCGGAGGAAGAACGGTTAAAGATGGGAATTACCAATGGACTTATGCGTGTATCTGTTGGTATTGAAGAGGAGGAAGATATCGTAAATGATTTCCTGAATGCACTGGAAATTGCTTACGGGACAGATAAATAGAGTTAAAAACAGGTCAACGTCGACAAACAAGCAGAGACGCTGACCTTTTTTATGATAGACCTTAAAGGAGGGTAAAATTATGAAAAAATGGATAACAACATTATTAACTGCGTCGATGATCGCAGCTTGTCTTACGGCTTGCGGCGGATCCGGTTCTCAGACGAAAGAGACGGCGGCAGAAACAAGTCAGACGGAAACCGAGGGAAAGGATGTCTCAGCGGTGACGGCCGGCGACGATGCAAAAATTGCCGATGAAATCACAATTGCTAGAATTGATGATGTGACAAATCTGGACCCGGTTTTATTGAATTATACGGCAGATATACAGATTGTTAACATGATCTGTGAAGAACTGGTGACAACCAATGACCAGGGAACAGAAATTATACCATCGCTGGCTGAAAGTTGGGATGTGAGTGAAGATGGACTTACATATACCTTCCATGTGAAGGAGGGACTTAAATTCTCCGATGGCACCGATGTAACGGCTGATGACTGGAAATTCTCTTTTGACCGGGCGATGACGACACAGGAAAGTGCATGGAGCTTTTCAGTAGCTAATGTTGATTCGGTGGAGGTACCGGATGCGGCAACCGTTGTCATTACGTTAAAAGAGCCGGTAGCCAATCTGTTATCGAATCTTTCCTGCTTTAACGTAGCGTTACAGTCCAAGGCTCACTATGATGCAACCAATGGCTATCAGGATGCAGGAAGCTATCCGATCGGTACCGGTTCCTATGCGGTCAGCGACTGGGTATTGGATGACCATATTACATTGACAGCCAATGAATACTTCCATGGTGAAGCACCAAAGACAAAAACGATTAAATTTGAAACCATCACGGATGACAATTCCAGAATTATGAAATTGAAAGCCGGAGAAGTAGATATTATTACAGACATTCCGTACAGTAACATGGAAGAAATTGCGGGAACTGAAGGTCTGGTTGCTACAGGCATTGAGTCTACCGGCAATAAATACATCGTTTTAAATGAGACTTCCAACGAAGCTCTGGCCAGCAAAGAGGTCCGTCAGGCTCTGCTGTATGCAACAGATAAACAGACTATTGTGGATATGGTTCTCTATGGTTATGGTGAACCGGCCGTATCCTTTATGCCAAAAAATGGTCTCTACTGGAATGATACGATTGAAGAACTGCCATATGATCCGGCAAAAGCAAAAGAACTGCTGGCAGAGGCCGGTTATGCCGATGGCTTTGATATTGAAGTGCTCATTCCATCCGGAAACGAAACCTATTCTCAGATAGCGACTATCCTGAAGGATATGTGGGCTCAGATCGGTGTCAATCTGACTATCACATCCATGGATCAGGCAGCCTTATATGATGATGAATACGCCATGAAGCATGAAATGGTATTCGGAAGCTGGTCCGATGATATTGCAGACCCGTCTCAGCTTGGAGATTACTGGTGGAACTTTGAGACATCCCAGTGTTTCTTCACAGGCTATGAAAATGCCGAAGCTCAGAAAATCTTTGAAGAGAGCAACTATGAACTGGATGATGCGGCCAGAAAAGATTTGTACTTCCAGTTGCAGCAGATTTTCTATGATGATGTCGTAGCTATCAATATGTACCATGCCGATGCGACCGTAGCCATGTCTGACAGCATTCAGGGCTATGTTCAGACCCCATTATATGCTTACCGTTTTGACAATTTAATTAAAGTGGTTGAATAAAACATAAAACAAAGGTGGGGATGCCGTTTCAAAGATATTTTTATTGGGGCGGTATCCCCCTTATTCAAATGAGACAGGAGTTTTTATGCCAGTAAAAGGGATTATCAATGCACGTATTTTTACAGCGGCAGGAGACATTTTTTCAAATGGCTGTATCCTCTGGAATCCGGAAGGAAAAATCCTTTATGTAGGAGAAAAAAGGGATTTAGCTTCGGATATCGAGGTTCAGGATGTCAGAGGCGCTTGGGTTGTTCCGGGGTTTATTGATGCCCATACCCATCTGGGAATACAGGAAAGCGCCGTAGGCGATGCCGGAAATGATTTATGCGAGACAGGAGGAAGTGCTGTAACACCCGGAATGCGGGCAATCGATGGCATTCATTTTGAGGACGAGGCATTTAACGATGCGCTGCATAGCGGGGTAACGACCGTCATGGTTTTGCCGGGCAGCAGTAATGTAATTTCAGGATGCGGAGCGATTATAAAAACCGCAGGCAAGACCTGTGGAGAGCGTATCGTGGAGACTGTGGCCGGAATGAAATGCGCCATGGGTGAAATGCCAAAGAATGAGGGAAAGATGAGAGGCCGGATGCCGGTAACCCGGATGGGAACGGCCTATTTACTGCGAAGGACCCTCTTTGAAACAAGAAATTATCTCATGAATAAAGAAAAAAACCATTTATCTGAATTCAATCTGGATATGGAAGCGATGGTACCGGTACTTGAAAAAAAGATGCCGCTGCGGGTCCACGCTTTCCAGAGTGACGATATATATACGGCTATCCGGATTGCCAGAGAATTTCAGATAAAGATTATCATAGAACATGGTCTGGAGGCGTATAAAGTCAAAGAATTGCTGAAAGAAGACCATATTCCCGTACTTTTCGGGACGGGACTTAATTGGAAATATAGTAATGAAACAAAAGAAACCACATTCTCCCATGTGAAGGAATTAATGGATGCCGGCGTTGAAGTATCCATGATTACGGACCATGGATGTACACCGATTCAATACCTTCCACTGTGTGCGGCCATGCTGACGAGGGCAGGTATTTCCTGGGAAGATGCTCTAAAGACTATCACGATTCATCCGGCCAGAGCACTTGGGCTGGAGGGGCGGATTGGTTCACTGGAAGTTGGAAAGGATGCGGATATCAGTATTTTTGAGCATGATCCGCTGGCCATTGGTTCAGGAGCTGTCCAGGTGTTTATCAAAGGTGACCAGGTGTGGTAGAAGGAGGGAGATTGCTGTGGATGTTGTAAATTATATTATTAAAAGAGTATTACAGATGATTCCGGTTTTCATCGTAGTGACGATCGTCATTTTCTTTATGATTCGTTTAATACCAGGTGACCCGGCCGCCGTTATGCTTGGCAGTAAAGCAACGCCGGAAGCGTTGGCAAGCATGCGGGAAAAAATGGGCCTGAATGAGCCGGTGGTGACCCAGTTTGGAATCTTTGTCAAAGATTTGTGCCATTTCGATCTGGGAACATCGATCAAATACAATCAGCCGGTGGCATCATTGATTCGGTCTAAATTCTTAGTGACGGCGGCCTTAACGCTGGTTTCCACGATTTTTTCTGTTTTATTCAGTTTCAGTCTTGGGTATATCGGCGGCATGAAAAAAGACAAATGGCAGGATCAGATTATCCGTGTTATATCTTTGTTTGGGTTATCTGCCCCGACTTTTTGGATTGGTCTCCTTCTTCTGACCGTTTTTGCCGTAAATCTTGGATGGCTGCCCGTGTCCGGATGGGGTGAAACGTTGCCGGAGCATATCCGGGGACTGATTCTTCCGGGAGTTACCCAGGCACTGGGCGTATCTGCTGTCTTAGTTCGTAATCTCCGGAACAATGTTATTGAGATTAAGGGCAGCGATTTTGTAGAATTTGCCAAAAGCAAAGGTTTAAAAGGCAAGGTGATCAGCATCCGTCATATTCTTCGGAACGCTTTGATTCCGACAACGACGCTGTTATCTTTGAAAATTGCCTATATGCTTGGCGGCAGTGTGGTCATCGAGTCCATATTTTCTCTTCCTGGGTTGGGCGCCCTTCTGGTCAACAGTATTTATGCCAGAGACTATGCGGTGGTTCAGGGCGTTGTTCTGACCTTCGTTATTATGGTCATGCTGATCAACCTTATTACAGATATTATTTATTCAATTCTTGACCCGAGAGTTAAGCTTGCGTAGTTCGGAGGTAGTAGGATGTCGAAATCAAAGAAAATAGTTCATTTTATACAGGATAACAAAATGTTTGTTCTGGGCCTGGTCATTGTCCTTCTGTTTGTGCTTCTGGCAATATTCCCGGGTCTGGTGACCCACTATCAGCCTGATGAGATTAATGCGCGGGCCATGCTTCAGGCGCCGTCGGCGGAACATTGGTTTGGAACGGATAATTATGGCCGGGATTTATATACCCGGGTTATCTATGCCACCCGGATTGATCTGATCATCGGTATCGGCGCCATGATTATTCCGTTCATTACAGGAACAGCCCTTGGCTTGATTTCCGGATATTACGGCGGACGGCTGGACAATCTCATCATGCGTATTGTCGATATTTTTATGTCTTTCCCATATATGGTTCTTGCCATTGCCATTGTAGCTATCACAAAGGCTGGAATTAATGCGTTGTTCATTTCCATGTGGCTGGTCGGATGGAAGGAATATACCCGTCTTGTCCGCAGTGAGACCATTGTCGTAAAGCAGCAGGAATATGTGGAAGCAGCCAGAGTTTTAGGATATAGTGATCTGCGTATTATATTAAGAAATATTCTGCCAAATGTATTGAGCAGTTCCATTGTTTACGGAGCTTCCGATATTGTTATGTGTATGCTGTCCGGCGCAGCCATGAGTTATCTTGGTCTCGGCGTTCAGGCGCCAATGTCGGAGTGGGGAGCCATTATCTCCGAGGGAAAAACCTATTTATCCCAGGCCTGGTGGATTACCTTATTTCCTGGATTATTCCTGATGATTTCCGGCCTTGGCTTCAGTCTGATCGGAGACGGTCTGTCGGATTTACTGAGAGCAAAGAGGAGGTAGGGCAGGATGAAAAACAGTGAAAATATACTGGAAGTTGAAAATTTAAGAGTGGAATTTCCATATAAGCGGCAAAACTTAAAAGCGGTGAACGGGGTGAGCTTCCATATGAAACGGGGCGAGACCCTTGGTTTTGTCGGAGAGAGCGGCTGCGGGAAAAGTACAACAGCTAAAGCGGTCATGCGGCTTTTGGCGGAAACGGCCCAGATTCCGGAAGGCAGTATTACATATATGGATAAGGATGTACTTGCTTTAAACAAAGAGGAACTTCGGAAAATCCGGGGTAAGGAAATCGGTATGATTTTTCAGGACCCGATGACGGCTTTAAATCCTGTACTGACTATCCGGGAACAGATTTATGAGCAGTTTATCGGTCGTAAA
>CABRLU010000116.1 GCA_902471845.1 uncultured Lachnospiraceae bacterium
TTTATTTATTCATTCCGATTAATATATTCGCATGCTGCCAATCCGGCCACAGCGCCGTCAGCGGCAGCTGTTGTCAGCTGACGCACGGTCTTTGTCCGGCAATCCCCGGCAGCAAAAACACCCTCACTGGTTGTTTTACAATCTTCCTGTGCCTGAATATAACCGCCCCCGTCCAATTCAACCAATGGCACAAAGGACTGGTTGTCCGGCATCTGCCCGATAGCTACAAAAAGTCCCGTCACAGCAATCTCTCTCTGTTCTCCCGTCTTTGTATCCTGAACCCGGACGCCTTCCACACTATTCTCTCCAATAATGTCTGTTACCACCGCATTCAAAACAAACTCAACATTTTCTTTTTTGCGAAGATTTTCCACAAGCCACTGCTCCCCCCGGAATTCGTCCCTTCGATGAATCAGGTAAACTTTTTCACAGTAGGCGCTTAAAAATTCCGCATCTTCCAGGGCCGTACTGCCTCCGCCGACAACTGCCGTCGCCTGTCCCCGGAAAAAGGCCCCGTCACAGGTTGCACAGTAGGATACACCTGCCCCGACCAGTGATTCCTCTTTATCCACGCCCAGTGGCCGGTTTTTAGCCCCTGTTGCCAGAATGACTGAATGACATGGGATCTCGCGCTCGTCCGTATAGACAACAAAATCCTTTCCGTCTCTTTCTACTCTGGTAACTGCTTCAAATTCAATGACCGCCCCAAGATTCTGGGCCTGTTCATACAGACCTGTGGCAAATTCAAAACCGGAAATCTTTGCAATTCCCGGATAATTCTCAACCTCCGGCGAGTTGATGATCTGACCGCCGTAATTTTCTCCTTCAAGAACTAACACTGTTTTTCCTGCGCGCACACCGTAAATGGCTGCTGAAAGTCCGGCCGTACCTGCGCCTATAATAACTATATCGTACATAAAAATAACCTCCGTAAAATTTAAACCATCTTTAGCATAGTTTAACACAAATCTGCATTTCTTAAAAGTCCCACCCTTAAAACCATTGACTTTTCGCAAATTTAGCCATACACTAAATTGAAATAACATTGATTTCATTTATGAAAGGACGTGACAGCTATGTTTGGTTATCCGAAACAATCCTGCCTGCATCTTCCGACACCAGTGAGCTATCTTCCAAACCTGTCGGACCGCCTGGGCATTGAATTTTACATGAAACGTGATGATCTGACCGAATTTGGCGTCGGAGGAAATAAGCTCAGAAAACTGGAATACCTGATTTACGATGCGAAAGAAAAAGGAGCAACCATGCTGATTACTGTCGGCGGCGCTCAGACGAATCATGGACGCCTGACTGCTGCAGTCGCTGCAAAAAATCAAATGAAATGCGCCATTGTCGCTATGGATGACTATCCTGGTATTCTCTCATCTAACATGCTTCTTGACCGAATCTTCGGCGCTTATGTCTTTCTTCACAAGCCGGACGGCACACCTCTTATGGATGTTGTTGAACAGGTGGCTGAAAAATTTGAATCCCAGGGTGAACGGTGCTATTTCATCCCAATGGGCGGTTCCAACGAAATCGGCGCCCTTGGCTATTATGAATGCGCCCAGGAACTTAAACAGGAATTCAAATCCGGCCATGTCATTGTTCCTCTCGGAAGCATGGGCACTTATATGGGCCTTTTCTGCGGTCTTCATGATTCGGACCTGACCCTTACCGGTGTTCAGATCATGCCTTATGAAGAGGATATTTATAAATACGCCTGCAACTATTTTGACAAAATTAAAAAAAGCTGGAAACTGGACTTTGATGTGACTGAAGAGGACTTTGATATTGCTACTGACTACCTTTACGGCGGATATAATGTTCCTTCTGAAACTGTTCGAAATGCCATTTACGATATGGCTCGTTCCGAAGCAATCGTTCTGGACCCATGTTACACCGGTAAAACCTATGCTGCCTTCCTCGACATGCTTGCTGAAGAGAAAATTCAAAAGGATGAAACCATCATCTTCATACATACCGGCGGGCTCCCTGGTGTCTATACACCATCCCACCAAAAAGCATTTGAAGCCGAACTGATGGACGGTGTAACTATTTTAGGCTAATTCTGGCAACCATGTAGTTATAATGACAAAAAGAAAGTATTTTCTCCCCTCAAAGAAAATACTTTCTTTTTTATTGGATATTTTCAGATAATAGGTAACTTGATATTATATCTATAAATTCGCCGGATGTCGGCTTTTCATAAAGCGGGATACCCGCCATAGATTCCAGAATATCTGCGTATTCGCTCCCCCAACAACGCTTTACCACTGTTCGTATATCCCGCTCAACACAATTAATTGTCGTATTATGAATCCTTGCAATTTCCGGATACAAAGATTTCGAAATATATAATAATAAAGATGCGTCATCCATCACCAGACGCACCGCATCTGCCACATAATAGTACCCCTTGTATGTCCGCCGTATTCCCAATGCTTTCAACACATCATCTATACGGCTCATGATCCACCTCCTGCGCTGACCGTTTTATGATAGCACAGAGGTCGTTTTTTGTCACCATATGCTCAAAAAAGAATACACAACTGACATGCTTCGACACATATCTACACGCTTCTCTTTGAATTTTCTCTTAATGAAAGAAAACTTAATACTGCACGGTTAAAATCCAAAGAATTTTTATTTGCAATGAAGTGATCTCCCTTAATAAATACCAACTCCGCATCCGGCAAACTGTCAGCAATCAACCGGGTATGTTCCTCTTTAATCATATCCTTTGTCCCGGCGATTACCAGCGTTTTGATAGAAAGTTCTCTTAACTCTTCCGGCTTTATATTCGGTTCCTCCACCATCAGACGAAGTAAATCTGCCTTCATCTGTGCCTTCGGACTCTTTTTGGTGAATAGAGAAGTAAGCTTATATCCGGCCACGATAGGAAGCTGTACGGATGGCTTTACGCCTTCCGAATTCAGGTTCGCTCCATTTAAAATCAGTCGTTTCACCCGCTCCGGATACTTCAAAGCAAAAATCAAAGCAATATTGCCGCCATCAGAAAATCCAAGAATATGCGCCTGCTCAATTCTCCGTTCATCCATAAAACAGCGCAGATCTTCCGCAAACTGCCGGATGGTAAATGGTTCCAATCCCCGCGGTGAAAAGCCATGGCCTCTCGTATCCACAGCAATCACCCGATACCATTTTGAAAAATAATTCAGCTGATGAATAAAATAGGCGCTGCTTTCTCCATTGCCATGAAGCAAAATTAAAGGTTCGCCGCTGCCTTTTTCCCTATAATGAAGTTTAATATCCACCCTTTCCTCACTCCTTCATATCTCCATACTTTTATCCTATCAAAGATTTATATCTTAGAATTGCTTAATTGATTATTTTTAATAAATTTTATTTGAAAAACCTGTGAATATGTAGTATAATAACAAGCGTTCTGGTTTGCACGCAGAACCTTTGTTAAATGGAGACGTACCGAAGAGGCCATAACGGGACTGACTCGAAATCAGTTTGTCGGATTTACCCGGCACATGGGTTCGAATCCCATCGTCTCCGCGAAAAAGGCTGTCACCTTAATTTTTTAATGTGACAGCCTTAATTTTTATACGATTTCCACATAACCGCCGGAAGCAATCAGCAAAGCTCCGACCAATACCGCATCATCCAGCAATTCACTCTGTAAAATCTGATAACGTCCCTTATTGGCAATAAAGGCCAAATTATCGGTAAACTGTCGAATCCTGTCAAATAATATATCTCCCATGTTGGCAACACCGCCGCCAATGACCACGGTATCCACGCCCTGGGCTGCGAGGATATTGACGAGAGAAATAGAGAAACTCTCGGCAATTTTATCCATTTCCACACAGGCAAACATATCCCCGGCTCTTACCGCTTCCGCCAGATCAACGCAGGTAATCTGACTCATATCACCGCCATGACATTTAGAAAGGGAAGAAATCTTCGGTATATAGCCTTCGCCGCGCAGACGCTTTTCAATACTTCGTCCGGAGCAGAGCAACTCTGTCCGAGTATATCCCCCCGGAAGAAGTGAACGCCAATCAGGCACCAGCATATTGCCCAGATAAGATGCTCCAAAACCACTTCCGTCATAATATTTCCGGTGAATATAGAGACCGCCGCCGATGCCGGTACCGATATTCGTATAGAAGAAATTTTCCGAATTTCGTCCAGCACCTTTATACAGTTCAGCAAAACCGCCGGTTACCGTATCATTGACCACAATGACCGGAAGGCCAAATTTCTTTTCAAACCACTGTTTCAACTCAAAATCTTTCCATCCCGGTACCTGAAGAGAGGATAAAACCCGTCCTGTGGCTGTTTCCAGCGGTCCGCCGAAGCCAACACCAATCCCCGCAATATGGCCTGCATAAGGCGCCATTGCCAGATACTCCCGGATGTTTTCCAGAAGCCATTCCAGAATATCTTCCGCTCCTCTACGGTAAACAAGCTTTACCTGCCGACTGTCCAGAATCGTTCCATCTGAAAGTCCAACCGCAAGCTGCTGTTTCGTCCCGCCGATTTCTACGCCGATATAATACTGTTTATTCATGCCACTGTGCACCGTATTTCTTTTCAATATCAGAAATCATGTCCACACGAACGGCATGACGGCCTCCCTGGAACTCTGCGCCGAAAAATTCATCAACAATCATCTTCGCCAGTTCCGGACCTACAACACGGGCGCCCATGGCAATGATATTCGCATTATTGTGTTCCACGGTTAATTTTGCCGAATATGGCTCACTGCATACGGCTGCGCGGATTCCCGGCACTTTGTTCGCTGCCAGAGAAATACCAATGCCTGTTCCACAGATCAATACACCTTTTTCAACTTCCCCGCGCATAATGGCCTCTGCAACCTTTAAGCCTGGCTCCGGATAATTTACCTTAACATTAGGATCATAAGCGCCATAATCCACACATTCATAACCTTTTTCTTTCAAATGCTCCATCAATGTCTGTTTTAATTCAACAGCTACATGGTCGCAGCCAAATCCTACCTTCATATCTGATACCTCCAATAAATTCTAAACTTCGCACGATAAAGTATACCATATCCAAAAAAAGCCTTCAAGAAGAACAATGGGAAATAAGAATATCTGCCTTAATATAGAAAAAGGGACCGAATATTTCGGCCCCTCTCCATTATGTCCTAATCAGACGTTCACAACCCTAAAATTTGCCTGATTATTCTTTTGTAACCAATACGGAATCAACTGGTGTCATATCTGGAACAACGCCAACTTCACCTTTATTACCAGCTTCTACAGCTTCTACTAACAGTTCAAGACCTTTAGCACCGATACCTGCTGGATCCTGAGCAACTGTAGCGGATAATTCACCATTGTTTACAGAATCAACAGCTTCTGTGTCACCGTCTGTACCAACAACGAAGATTTCTCCAAGTTTGCCTTCATTGATAACAGCCTGTAATGCGCCAAGAGCCATTGTATCGTTACAGCAGTAGATACCCTTTAAGTCTGGGTTCTGCTGAATGAAGCTTGTTGCAGCGTCCAATGCTTTCTGACGATCCCAGTCACCTGGAACACTTCCTACAACTTCAAGACCAGCAGCTTCAAAAGCTTCTTTAGCACCTTTTGCTCTGTCTTCACCGGAAGCGTTACCAGCTTTACCTTCGATAATAGCTACTTTGCTTCCTTCTTCAACGTTTTCAACGATGTAGCCAGCGCCTTTGCTACCAACAGCTACGTTATCTGTTGTAACGAAACCAACAACAGCGCCACCCTGTTTTTCCAGCTCGTCCATATCAAGTTTTTCATCGATATTTACAATCGTAATTCCTTCCTCATAAGCTTTTGCAGCTGTGGAAACAAGATTGGATGCGGACAGTGGAGCGATAGCGATACCATCATATCCATCATTGATACATTTTTCAAGAATAGCTACCTGACCTTCAAAGTCTTCTTCATTCTGTGCAGAATAAATATCAACCTGAATACCCATCTCTGCTGCTTTGTCTTCAACACCCTTCCACATCTTTGTCCAGAAGTCAGTTGCCTGTGTCTTCAGGATAACAGCATATTTTTTGTCACTGCTGCTTGCTGCGGCACTTTCGCCGGCTGTTTCATCGGTGCTTTCAGCAGTTGTTTCTGCTGTTGTTTCAGCTTTTGTTTCTTTGCTGGAATTTCCGCATCCTGCAAGTAAAGCTGTTGCCATAGTCATTGCACATGCTAAAGCTACAATTCTCTTTTTCATTTCTAATCCTCTCCTTTTTGCTTTCTATATAGACTGTTTTTCACAGAACTATATCATGTTACTTCTCCATCTTCCCCAATTTATCGAAAGCAGCGTAAGCCCCTCCAATTACTCCGCTATCCTGTGTGTGCTCAGGGAAAACAAATTCCAGATTCTCGGATGGGAATGGCTTTCTTGCCCGTTCCTTCACCGCCCAGATCAGGCGCTCCATCGGAAAATCTTTCATCGTCATGACACCGCCGGCCATGATCACATAATCCGGGTCCAGAATATTGATCTCCGCCGCCATCGGTATGGCCAGCGTATCTACATATTCCAGAATTCTCGGGTCATCTCCGTGTTTTACAAAAACTTCTGAAATATCCGTCTCCGGGAAACACGTATCTGTTAATTGTTTCAGATATCTTCCGGAACAACGTGTCTCAGAACAGCCAATGTTACCGCAGGTACAGGCTTCATCAATGCCATACATCGGAATATGACCAAGCTCTCCGGCCACACCATTCTTACCCACATGAAGCTGCCCATTTATGTAAACGGCATTTCCAAATCCCGTTCCCAGATAAAATCCGAGAATCGTCCGTTCCCGTTCCGGGTCCAGATGATGAGTTTTAATATCATTGACCAAAAGATAATTCACATCCCGGTCAACAAACACCGGAACATTGACATAGGCTTTTAACAGATTTCCCAAATCAATATTCTCCAGCCCTTTTAAATTCGGTGTCGAATAAATAAAGCTCTTATCCTTGCTCACGATTGACGGTACACCAACGGACACCGCACCAACCTGACCTTCAAGCTGGTATTTCTCAATGTAGGATTTCAATTCTCTTCCAAGATTCTGAACAGCATTTTCCGCTACAAGGGACGCACTGGACTTTCTTTCAAAGTTCGTCAGCCTTCCTTCCGCATCTACCGTACCGATTCTCAGATTCGTTCCGCCGATATCAATGCCTATAACGTACTTCATAGCTCGTCCTTTCTGCACTTAAGCATTCACACAGGCATTGAAATTTTCAATCATTTTATCCCATGCAACAGTTAAATCCTCGTCCAGATTGAAGAGTCCGGATGTACCTACAATGAAACATTCTGTTCCGGCTTCTGCCAGCTCTTTAAATGTACCGGCGTTGCAGGAACCGTCAACTTCAATAATGTATTTGTAGCCATTCTCTTCTTTCAAACGTTTTGCTTCAGCAATCTTACCCAACATCTCGCGGATAAACGGCTGCCCGGCAAATCCAGGATCCACACTCATGATGGTAATCTTATCTACCAGATGAATATAATGCTGGATATAGGACAGAGGTGTTGCCGGATTCAGAACAACGCCGACCTTGCAGCCATTGGCACGGATTTTGTTAATAATCCGGAAAGCATCGGAATTAATCGTCTCTGCATGGGGACAAATATATCCGGCGCCAGCCTTTGCCAGGCTCTCGATATAGTCATCCGGGTCTGTCACCATCAGATGACAATCCATCGGAATCTTAACAACTTTACTGATTGCCTTTACAAAGTCCGGAGACAATGTAATATTTTTTACAAAATGTCCATCCATGATATCTACATGGTACATATCTGCTCTCTCATTTAAAATTTCAATCTGTTCTTTGATGTTCAATAAATCCATGCACATCAGAGAAGGATTAAATAATG
>CABRLU010000117.1 GCA_902471845.1 uncultured Lachnospiraceae bacterium
TATAACTGATTAGACAGTTATACAAGCGAGACTTCCTGGCTTTTTACCAAAAAAGAGAAGAACTTCCAAATTTATGGATATTTTCTCTTTTATTCTCTCTTCACTTATGATGTTTTCATACGATTTCTGTCTCCTGGCAATAAAGTTCTTTGATACATAGAGTCGCTTGTTTCCTTGTGCTTTTCTTTTGTAAATTTCTCTTTGGTTTTTAAGAATGGAGCCAGTGTCCAGATATCGTTACAATTCGAGAATATTTCCCGGTTTTAGCTGTACATTCCGCATATGGTCATCTTTCATGTGCATGAATATTGCATCCATGTCTGTTTTGGAATAACTGTTCCGGTCTCCAAATCTGGAGTGATGCATATCATACAGCATCTGCCGGTCAAGAAAGCGGCGGAATAATTCATGGTAGTAAAAAAACTCTTCATATATTCCTGATTTACCAGCCCCTTTTTTATTCTCCATTTTTTCACAAAGACTCCATCATCAAAGCAGCATGCTGCATCATTGCCTCATAGGCTCCATCACAGTCTCCGGCGCAAATAGCTCCCAGAATCTTTTTATGACAATCATATATTGCCTTTCTTGAAATCTTTCTCTCTCTTAATTGCAACTCCGAGCGATTAAAAAATCCCATTGGAGAAGATTTTAATTCAGAAAAATAGGAATCTTCCAGTGAATCAAAAATTTCTGCATGGAATTGCTGATCCAACTCAAAATAATCTCCAAAAGGCACCTCTTCTGACAAAGACTCTTCCATATCGAGCAGTAAATGTTTCATTCTCCGGACATATTTATTCCTTTTATCTGTTTGGTATTTCTTGGCCAAGCATCGAACGCAATAGCCCTCAACAGCATTGCTGAAATGATAGTGATGAAGCATCTCATCTGGAGTTATATTATGAATGCAAAAACCCCTGCTTGGCATCATATCCAGTCTTTTTTCATCACAAAGTTTCTGTACAGCTTCTCTGACCGGTGTCCTGGACATTCCCATCTGTGAAGCCAATATATTTAACGAATATGTCTGTCCATAGACTAATTCGCCATCATTAATCATACGAATAAGTTTATCGTATGCTTCGTCTTTCAACAGCATTGACATATGCGTTTCCTCCAAATACATATACTCTGACTTTAGATATGCTCTATTGTACTATATCATTCTTTGAAAGGCAAGCATTTAAAATCTCCTCTTTGATTTTTGAATACCGGTATATCTGTTTGTGTTTCCATGATATTTCACACCATCTTTTTATAAATCAACATATTTTTATGTATTTTTCACAAATATATGCTGTAAATTTTATTATTTTATCCAATTGACTCATTTTACGTGAACATGATATATTCTAATTGATATATCGGTACTTCCGGTATTCAAAAACACTATTAAATAAACGGAGGGAACACATATGTTAAACAAAATGCACGCCATGAACAGAGACCAGTTTAAAGAATTATCCACCAAAACAGATTTAGCTTTTCTTCCAGTAAGTCCAATGGAAGCCCATGGTCCACATCTTCCACTTAGTGCCGATGTACTGACCGCCTGCCAAATGGCAGAAGATACTGCAAGAAAACTCCAGGACAATGGCATTGAATCTTTGATTGCAACTCCAATCACTTACTGCCTTGCTGACGCAGCCAGCTGTTTTCCGGGAACCACAACCATTCGAGCTGAAACACTTACAGCAATTGTAGAAGATGTCTGCACAGGTCTGGCCAGACAGGGATTTAAAAAAATGATGCTCATAAGCGGCCACGCTGAAGGCCCGAGCATCGATGCCATTAAGCAGGGCGCAGAAAATGTAAAACAAAAATATTCAGATTTTGAATTTCATTTTTCTGATTTTTTTGCTGAAGGTCTTCCGAAAGCTTTTCATGTATGCAAAGGAGAACATCCTGAATGGGATATCCATGCAGGAGAAATCGAAACGGCTCAAATCATGTATCTTCATCCAGAATGGGTAGATATGAAAATTTTAAATACTTTGAAACCAAATCATGCTGCCGAACACTTCTTTGAAAAATTGGAAGCCGGTGTGGATAATTTCATAGACCTTGGCGCCCCAGATACTTATTTTGGCGACCCACGTGTTGCCACCGCCGAAACAGGAAGAAAAATCTTTGATATTATCAGCGATTTCATTGTAGAAGAAGTAGAAAAGAATTTATTAAAATCCGAAAATGACACTTTAAAAGAAGCAATCGGATGGAGGTATTCATTATGAATGAAGTGAAATTTGGAAGAATTCTTGAAACAGGTATGGGCGCCATCATGTCCCTTGTTCTAAGTTTTTCAGCCCAGGTACTTTTAGGCGCACCAATTACCATACGGGGGGTTCTCTTTGGTTGGGCAGGAGCCTTTGCCATTGCCGTCGCCATCAATTATCTATTTCCTGTCATGAACTGGTGCATTGTCATCACCAAAAATATCAAAAACAAGTGGGCTGAATACATCATTCGAGTTGCCATATTTTCTTTAATAGAAATTTTATTTAACAGTGTATGGTGTATGGTCAATTCCAATGTCATTGAATTCTGGCCTCAAAAGTTTCTGCCTTTATTATGTCTTGGAACAGCTGCTATTTTTATTGCCCTGCCTATTATGAGCAGAATAGCTGCCATTTTAGCTAAAGAATAATCAACTTTTGAATCCGCCTCTTTAAACAAGAAAGGGGGAGTATCAGCCAATTCGGCTGTTCTCCCCCTTTCTTAATCCAGATAAATCGGCGTATATTCCACACCCATGCGTTCCAGAGCATCCATTTCCCTATGCTGACATGTAAATAAAATCACCTGGGCAAAGCCCTGACTGCCAATCCATGCCAATGTCCGGGCCAGTCGACGGTCATCATAAAATACAAAACTGTCATCAAAAATTACCGGCACGTCTTTTTTCGGGAAAAGGAGCTTTACCATCGCCAGCCGCAGCGCCAGATAGAGCTGTTCCCGTGTCCCGGCGCTGAGTTGGTCACAGTCCACAAAACGTTCACCTGTATCCACTCTCAGATTCAACTCATTATCCACAACAACCCGCTCGTATTTACCACCGGTCAGCTCCCATATCATTTTGGACACCTCCGTATTTAGCGCCGGTCCAAAGTCGGAATGAATCTCTTCCGATAAATCCCGGATGATCGTCATACATTCGTCAATGATCCCCGCTTGTTCCTGCTCCACCCGGACTTCTTCAGAAAGCCGCTGAATATCCATTTCTAAAGATTCCCTCTCTTCCTCTTTCTGCTCAAAGGTTTCTTTCCGGACAAACAACCGTTCCAGAGATTTGGTCAGACTTTCTTCCTTTTGCCTCAAAACCTCTAACATTTCATCGTCCTCTTCCGCCTCCATATCAAGTGAAATGTCATCACCATATTTTTCAAGATAGGGCTGCAATGGAATCTGGAGCTGCTCATACTGTTCCCGCAGGGCCTGAAGCTCTTCTTTCATCTGGCGCAGCATTTCACGGCCGCCCCGGCCGAACATATGCTGTTCCATCTCATCATGAAGTTCGTCCAGATTTTCTTTACTCTCACTGACCCGAAGCCCCATACGCTTTCTTCCCATTTGGAGAAGCAGAGCTGTCACCGCCAGCAGAGCTATAAACACAAGCAATATACCAACCCGGACCAACGGATTGTTTTTCAGAAAAAAAACAGCCACGACCGGAATCAGTCCAAACATCATCACAGAAAACAAAATAGCCAGGTTGCGTCCCATAAGCTGCCCATAACGGTCGGACAAATCATCATACTCTTCATTTGCCGCATCCCACTGTTCTTTCATCACATCAAAATCTTCCTCCGCAGCCTGGTGTTTGAGCCGGTCATATGCCGCTTTCTTCTGCTGATACTGGGCCGCCACATAATTGTTTTCTTCAATCAGACGAATAGCTTCCATCCGCTCCTGACGTTCCCGCTTCCGGCTTTCTCTGCCTGTCTGGCGTTCCGCCTGTCTCTGGCTGCGGACATGTTCCAGCATCGTCTGTTGCTGTTGGATTTCTTCAAGAAGCTTTTGGTATTGATCCGTCTCCGCCTCCATGGTCTCCGCCTGTACTTTCAAATTCTGGAGCTGTCTCTCCGGGCTTCGGTCAAACCGGGCCTTCTTTTCCTTCCGCAGATAGTCCAATGTCCGCTGTAAATCTATATCCTGATTCTTGGTCCGCTGTACATTTGCCATATAAGCCTGCAAAGTCAGCCCAAACCGGGCATCAATCGAACTTTCAAGCTGACCGATACTCAATGTATTCCTGAAATTCGTCCGATTTAAACCATCTACAAGATGGTCCATCTGACCGCCGGGAAGTAATATTTCCTTCCCCGTGCGAAGCTGCTCCACCCTGAAATATTCATCTTCCTTATAGAAATTTCGCGTCAGACGATACATTTCTCCCTCATGCTCGATCACCATCGAACCTTCATAGTTTTTCCCCTGCTCCCACGGTTGAAAACGGGCGTATTCGTCTTTTCTTGACGCCTTTCCCCGAAGACGCTCTACGCCAAAGAGCATCGCCTGGATAAATTGATGGAGAGTGGATTTCCCGGCCTCATTTTCGCCGTAAACCACGTTAATTCCCGGTGAGAGACGCAGACTTGCCTGATGAAAACGTCCAAAATGCGTTATATTTAACGTATCAATGATCATCTCTCATTTCCACCCCTTCCGTGATACATGGCCTGCAGACCATAGCTCAAAATTTGCTCTCTGCGATGTTCATCCATCGGCATCTGATACACCTTTTTAATAAACATCCCGATGAGATTTTCTGAATTTTCATTATACAGCCGCTCAAAGTCAAACCAGGGCAGCGTCTCATCCTTCACAGACACCACATTTCCCACGTGAGCCAGTCTGTCCAGATCATAAACAATATCCATATCTCTGTACCCCTTTAACACCACATTATAGAGATGCTCTGCACCCTCGATATGAATCTGCTGCTCCAACCACTGTTCCATCTCTCCGCTGGTCATATCCGTATCGGACTCCAAAACCAGCTCCCGATATTCTCTTCGGGAAGCCGGGCAAAACTGAATCCGCGTACCCCGATCGGTAATTTCTCCGTAAATATATCCTCTCGATCCCATATCCAGTCGATCGATTGGTTCCAGGGCCCCGGCATAAGCCATCGTTTCAGAAATGATCTCCGGTTTATGGATATGGCCCAGAGCCACATAGTCGAATCCCGCCGACAAAAGCTCTTTTTTCTGAATCGGAATATGCTTCTCGTCCCCGCCATGGGCAAGAAGGATGTGATATCCCGGTTTGTCCAACGGCCGCACCTTGTCATAAAGCGGCTGTTTAATCTCTCTGTGTTCATAACTCAGGCCATAAACCCAGGTATCCAATGCTTCTATGTATATGACATCCACCTTCTCCTGACGGAAAAAGTGCACATTATCCACCCACGAAAAATCCCTGTAATTAGAACCTTCTCCGATGTAATCATGATTTCCGGCCATCATTACCACCTGGACTGGCGCTATGGATTCCAGACGGTAATTCAGCTCCTTCAACTCCCGTTTCGTCGGCGGCCGGTGGAAAATATCCCCCGCGATCAGTATCAGATCAATCCCCTGCCGTCCGGCTTCTTTCAAAAGTCCGTAAAAGGTCGCTTCAATCTCTTCCGAGCGCTTCTGGGACCAGGATTTTCCTCTGTCGGGAACCGCTCCCATATGAATATCCGCCATATGGATAAATCGCATCTTACTCACCTCGTTTCTGACGACATACCTTATCGGGTATACCATTCGTCCTTTCTGTGTTTCGCATCAAACAAAAGATTATAATTTAAGATGGCATAATCTTTTAATTTTTCCGGCAGTGACTGGGTCATATTTACTCCAAAATAAACGCCTTCACTGTCAAGAAACATATTCGCCGTCAATACCGGATAATCTTTCATGATGTCTTTCATATATTGCTGGAACGGACTCATCGGAAGTCCTGCCGCCTCAAAAAGCATGGTACTTAAGTAGTTGACACTGAAAATGTCATATTCGGAAAAATCATAGCTGATTTCCTCTCTGACAGCCTCCTCATCAATATCATAATTTGCCCAGAGTACAAAAGGTACTTCATACCGCTCCATCGATTCGGACCAGGAATTGGTATCCTCCACACCGTTCATCCGGTAAATGGGGCTTACGACCCAGTCTGCCGGCTGATGGTCGCCAAACATGAGAATCACCGTTGGTTCATCCACCTGGGAGAAATAGCCCACCAGCTGACTGAATGCTTCATCTGAAACCTTGATCAATGATAAATACCGCTCTAAAAGTTTGGCACTGCCGTTGGAGCCCAAAACTTCCACATCCGGCGTAAAATTATCATATTCCTTACTGTAACTGCTATGATTCTGCATGGTCACATCAAACACAAACATAGGCTGGCCCGGAGTTTTTGCCGTATAAATATCGACAATCTTCTGATAGGTCGCCAGATCCGTCGTATATTCCCGGAGTATCGGAGCACCGGTAAAGCTTTCTTTGAAATAACTTGTATCAAATCCAAAATACTCATAAACCTTATTCCGGTTCCATCCATTGGCCCGGTAGGGATGTATGGAAAATGTCTCATAGCCCAGATTTTTCAACTGACTGGCCACCGACGGCATCTCACCGCGAATATACTGCTGGTAAGGAACGGACCCCGATGGCAGGAAAGCCATGGAATTTCCTGTCAGAAATTCATATTCGGAATTCGCCGTATTGCCTCCCTTGACAGAGACCATAAGTCGTCCTTTGACCGTATTCTCGCTCAGTGAGCGTATAAAAGGCATATAATCGATATTTGTCTCAAAATCGCCGAGAACGGCCGGGTCCGAAAATGCCTCGTTCATAATGACAATGACGTTTGGATATGTCGAATCCACTTCCCCCGCTTCATTTTTCTCGCTTGCTTCTATGTAGGGTTCCAGAATCTCCTGAACTTTTTCCATGCTGTAGTCCGCCGGCTTTGAAACATCCAGATACTGCATATTTGAAATAAAGCTGACAGCAAAACCATTCATCTGATAAAAGGCATTCGGCGTAAAATGATATTCATAAAACCCCACCGCCTCATGAACCGTCGGCATCTGCACCGAAGTTCCATAGAGGACAAACAGCCCCACAACACTCAGTACCGACAGTAAATGATACTGAGGATTTTTAAACGGCAGTTTCCAGCTCGTAAAAATTCCTATAATAATAAGGAGTACAAATCCCAAAACAAGCATCCGTGCGTCTTTATCCAGACTGTAATTATAATTATCGGATACACTCATGGCTGTTTTCACTGATAAAATATCCCACGGATATAGCGGCACCGAACGAAATTGAATCACATAATAATCTACAAGACCTATGATCATCACCAAAAGACTTCCAAGACCTAAACTGACAAAGCTCCGTTTGGAGATAACCAGAATAAGCCCGTAAAGCAGATAATAAAACACCAGATTCAATGCAATTAACGGGAACTCCATATCCTTTGCCACCGAATGGGTCAGCGTCTCCAACAGCCAGAAACTGATAGCCGGCGTCGCAAGCCACAGCAATATACTCGGAATTTTGGGAATTCTACACTTCTTAAACATAATTTTCTGCCACCTTTAGTATGTAGTCGTTGAAGAAAAAAGAGGCTGCCTGCCGCAGCCTCCCCTCTCAAATCATCTTAAATATCACAGTTTTTAACAGTTCTTGGGAATGGAATGACATCGCGGATGTTGCCCATACCGGTCAGATACATCACACAGCGCTCAAATCCAAGGCCAAAACCGGCATGGCGGGTGGAACCGTAACGGCGAAGATCCAGATAGAAAGCAT
>CABRLU010000118.1 GCA_902471845.1 uncultured Lachnospiraceae bacterium
TGTACCGGCTCACGTTGAAATGATGGGATTAATCGGTATGGGTAACAACCCGATGGTTGGAGCTACCGTAGCCGTAGCCGTTAGCGTGGAAGAAGCCGCTAAAGCTGGTAAATTCTGACATTGAGCACTTAATGAATGAATAGAGGGTGTCCGTATGGACACCCTTGTTTTGTAAAATTTTGTTGGAAATTGGCTTCTTTTGTCGTATAATAGTACAGGGCAATAGATTGCTGAAAGGGGAAAATTATTTTGGGACATGAGACGGGAGCGATAAGAAAGGCAAAGGCCAGCCTGATATTTTCGATGCTTGTGTTCGGCACGATTGGAATTTTTGTTCGATACATTCCGTTACCATCCAGTGTCATTGCATTGACGAGGGGTGTTATCGGTACGGTATTTTTGATTGTTGTTACGTTAAAAAGAGGGCCTGGGATTTCGTGGAAAGCTATACGAAGAAATCTGTTGAATTTGTGTTTATCCGGGGCTTTTATCGGAATAAACTGGATACTGCTCTTTGAATCTTACCGTTTTACAACCGTTGCGACAGCAACACTTTGTTATTATATGGCGCCTGTATTTGTCACAATTTCAGCGCCTTTTCTGTTTAAGGAGCGGTTGACTAAGAAAAAAATGCTCTGCATTGCAGGTGCTCTGGTCGGCATGATTTTTGTTTCAGGTATTTGGAATACAGGAATATCGGGCACTGGAGAACTTCGGGGAGTTCTTTATGGAATCGGAGCCGCAGTGTTTTATGCCAGTGTTATTTTACTGAATAAAAAGATTCGAGATATTTCAGCCTATGATAAGACGATGATGCAGCTTGCAGCGGCATCCATTGTATTGTTGCCTTATACGGTTTTAACAGAAAAAGTGTCTGTTCTATCTCTGACGCCGGTGGCCGTGATATTATTGGCGGTTGTAGGCATTTTGCATACGGGGATTTCTTATACCTTGTATTTTGGTTCAATGAAGGAGCTGGAGGCGCAGACGATCGCCATTTTTAGTTATATCGATCCGATTGTGGCCATTCTTTTATCTGCGTTGTTTCTTAAAGAGCCGCTTGGAATTGGGGGAATTGCAGGAGCGATCATGGTACTGGGAGCTGCTTTGATCAGTGAGCTGCCGGATAAATCACAGGATACGGGAGGAAAAGAAGAATGAAGAGAATATTAAGTGTGCTGCTGATATGTGTCATCTGTTTGACAGCGGTCGGCTGCAGTAATGGAACAAAAGAGACAAAGACACCGGAGACGGAGGCACAGTCTGATGTGGAAGCATCCGGGAAGGTCAGTGCGGAGACGTCCGGTGCTGTCGACGGAGAAAGTGAAGAAGTGGGACCAAATGGCCTTAAAGCGGTAGCTGTCGGCGAACCTTTTCAGGTCGATGCCAAGTATGGAAGCTATCTTATTACCATTACAGGTATTGAAAAAACAGACTGGTGGGAGAGAAAGCACAATAATCAAAAAAAGTCAGTGATTCTTTTGAATTACGAAGTTGAAAATATCAATTTTTCATCCATTCTTTCAGAGGGTGTGAAAGTTGAATATGATTTATTTAAGATTCTCGACAGTAAAAGGGGTGTACTGAGTCCGTTTTTGTGGTATTTTGATGATGTCAGTGAAGCAGAGACAGTGAAACCTGGAGAAAAAGCGAGCGGAAGCATACCTTATGTTGTGGAGCGGGATTCGGAATATTTTGATGTCATCTTTACCCGGGTTACAGGGGATGTGGCAGAAGTCAGAGTGGATATGTAATGGTCAGGGCGTCCGTGTGGACGCCCTTCTTTTGTTAGATCCTATGGGGATTAATCCTCACATACCGGATTCTCAATCAGAGTTGCAGCGATGAAGTCATGTTTGTGTCCGTCTTCGCGGGTCGTTGTTCCTTTGATGAAATGGACGTGGCGGCCGCAGCCCACTTCGATGGCCGGGCCGGAAGTGCCGAAAAATTCATGGTCATGGCCATTGCAGGAATCCGTAGTAAATTTAATTTCATGGACGTGACTGCCGTCGCAAGGGATGGCGTCGCCTGAAACAGTTGCAAATCTATGGTTATGCGCATTATCACAGCAGCCGGAAATGCGGACGCTTCCTAAAACTTCGTGATTATGCTGTTTTGGTGGACAGGGTCTACGATTAACTTTTTCTTCCATGATACAAATTCCTTTCGAGATTTTATTTTGTCTGGTTACATTACCAGTTTATGCTTCTTCTCGAAAAAGGGAACACATTAATCCTCCCATTCAAAAGAAAAGGAATAGTCTTTTGTCACAGGGCCCATGCATGTTTCGACATGGGTCAGTTCGAATTCATCTTCTTCATCGAATTCATCCCAGGCAGTGATGTCTGCTGCTTTTACGATTTCTTTCAGTTCATTTTGTATCCGGTTTTCATCGTGGCCTTCTCTGATATTTAAATCCAGGCCATGTTCGCCCTCAGAGACTGCATGACATAAAATACTGCCATTTTCCAGAAATGTATGGACGACAATAAAATTGGCTCCCGGTTCCCTGTAAAAGTATAGTGTATGTTTCATCATGGTTTTCCTCCAATCATTATTTTTTGCCATAGAATCATCTTTGGCATCAGAATATCATACACATGACCAAAAGTCGAATATATTTTAACTTTTGTGGCGAACATAGTTTATGAGTAGGAATTGGTGGTTTACTCTTGACGGTAAAAATCAAAATATAGTACAATATTGTAAAATAGTGGGAATAAAGAGGGGTGTATAATGAAAATTTCAACAAAGGGGCGTTATGCATTGCGTACAATGTTGGATTTGGCAATGCACGATGAAGGAACTTTGATTCCATTAAAGGATATTTCCAGTCGTCAGGGAATTACGATTAAGTATCTGGAGCAGGTTATGAATCTTTTGAGTAAAGCCGGATATGTTCGGAGTGTCCGGGGAGCCGGGGGCGGTTACCGCCTGGCAAAGGCACCATCTGCTTATACGGTCGGGGATATTCTTCGGACAGCCGAGGGAAGTCTGGCGCCGATTGCCTGTTTGGAGGATGACATTAATCAATGCCCAAGGGCCGCGGAATGTTTAACCTTGGGGTTTTGGGAAGGGCTGGCAGATGTAATCAACAATTATGTGGACAGTGTGACTTTAGAAGATTTGATTCAGCAGGCTCAGGAAAATAATTTTTCAATTTAAGAAATTATGAACAAAATCACCTTTTCAATGATATTTTACGGAAATCATGGTATACTGTAGGTATTATTTGGAAAGGTGATATTTTTATGTCGTTAATAGAGTGGAATAAGAAAAAGGTAATTCTTTTTGATCTGGACGGCACCTTGACGGATCCGGGAGTAGGAATAACGAATTCGGTGATGTATGCTCTTGAAAAATATGGAATTATCGTATCGGACAGAAGCGAGCTTTATAAATTTATCGGGCCGCCCTTAATGCAGTCTTTCGAGAATTATTATGGATTTGACAAGAATGAGGCAGAGCGGGCCGTGTCCCTGTACAGGGAGTATTTCCGGGCCGGAGGCATTTTTGAAAATCAGGTTTATGATGGGATCAAGCAACTTCTGGGCACATTGAAAGCTCAGGGAAAGGTCGTTGGCCTTGCCACATCAAAACCTGAAGTTTATGCGAAGCAGATTTTAGAACATTTTGAGCTTGATGGGGACTTTGATTTTATCTCCGGAAGTATGATGAGTGGAGAGCGGACCGATAAAGGGGAGGTCATCGCCTGGGCAGTTCAGCTTCTTGGGGAAAAACAAAAACAAAAGTATACGGCAGAAGAGATGGTGATGATCGGTGACCGGGAACATGATGTGATCGGCGCCAGGAAGAACCGGATTACTTCGATTGGCGTATTATACGGATATGGCAGCAGAGAGGAACTGCCAGAGGCCGGCGCGGATGCGGTAGTATCGTCAGTCGGTGAATTAGCTGAAATGCTGACAGGAAAGGCTGCCGGGGAGGTATCATTATGAAGATAAAAGGGATTTTGCGAAAGGGAGTTGTGTGCTTGTGTGTCTGCCTGTTATTTACAGGTATGGCAGTGTACGCCGATGAGACGAGCAGTGAGACAGAGAGTGGGATGACCATTGAAGCAGGAGACGTGGTCGATACTGAGGAAACCAGCGAAACTTTTGATAAAACCGGAAACCGGGCGGAGCTGTCGAGTGGTTCGTTTCGTTCGATGTATAGTGTTGGAGTGGAAAACTGGAACCGTCGAATTTACAAGATAGAATGTGAAGTTGATTCTGAAGATTCCAAAAACGGAGATATCCGGATATATGCAGGAAAGAATTTCCACATAACTGACAGTAAGGGCAATATTTTGTTAGAGGGTACATATATTGATGCCGATGGCAATACATCTGAAACATTTAAAGGCGGAGAGGTCTGCCGTGATATAAATGGCTGGTTTATCCGATGGGAGGATGTTGACCTCAGGGGATGGAGCAGACATAATATTTATATCCAGGCGGACAGTGATTTCGTGGGCGGCAATAATCAGACAATCGGTCTGGAAGGTATGTCAGGTGTTTATTTGGA
The DNA here is from genome assembly GCA_902471845.1 of uncultured Lachnospiraceae bacterium. Classification (GTDB taxonomy): domain Bacteria; phylum Bacillota; class Clostridia; order Lachnospirales; family Lachnospiraceae; genus Frisingicoccus. Next base: position 4,528 of record CABRLU010000118.1, read on the forward strand.
GCCGGATTCCAAAATAGCGGACAAACCTTTCGATACAAGCGTTGCGAAAGTTAATGTGGCTGCAGAGGTGGATGCTTCGGATGTGGTATTTCCGGTCATGGAGGGAATTGATTTAAGTCATCCGGACTTTTTAAATAAAGCGGTTGTGAAGATGGAGTGTGTTTATGGAAATCTTCGGGATCTGCCGCTTAAAGTTCAGTGGTATCGGGTGATTGACGGTGTGGAAGAACCGGTTGGAGATATGATTACCAGCGCGCCATACCATTTGCCGGAGAGTGAAGCCGGAACACTGACAGAGGCAAAAGAGTATAAGGTTAAAATTTATTATAATGGGGAAGCTTCCACAGAAGCGTCCAGAACCGGCAGCGGCGGTTATGAAGTTCCGGTATCGGAGGATAAGCCGATGGACGAGGCGTCTTTTAAGACTGAGATGGTGAGCGGATGTATTGATGCGGCCGTCTGTCTTGAACAACTTCCATATAATAATTCGGTGGCCCATACATTTCGGTTTAAACTGTATCGGTTTGATGAGCCGAATCAGATGATTAATGACGATACACCGTTTACGGAGCATTCGCTGACCTTTGACGCGAATGGTGACCGGGCGGAAAAACATTTGAAGATTGAAGGGCTTGCGGCCGGATGGTACACGCTTGTTCCGGAAAATCCGGAAGAAGATTTTGCAGAGATTACAGAAAAGCGGAAGGACAATTCGATGCCGAATGCCAGAACCGGCAGCAGCGCCGGGGTGGACTTCCATATCGGTGGGATTGTGGATAATCAGTATAGTTGGGAGATTATCCGCTATCAGGGGCAGAATCCGGAAAACCCTCTTGGATTGAATCCATTTAAAATCACTTATAATTATCAGGAAACGCTATATGGCGTCAGCTATGCCATGAATCTGCCGGGAGGTTCCGGATTAGTGGGAAACCCGCCTTTTGATTTGAACCGTTATCGTACAGGGACCATGGTTTCTGTGCAGGGAGGCAATGGCATGACGGCGGATGGCTGGCAGTTTGTCGGATGGGCTCTGGATGCGGGTGACGGCGTCTATAAAGCGGGTGAAAAGATTTATTCCGATGTCTCCATTCATGGAATTCCTGTGGAAACTCAGGTGGCAATGGCGGATGACGGGCTAACCTTATACGGACGTTGGATTCGGGTGTATTCGGTCACTTATGACGGCAATACAAACAGCGGCGGCAGCCTTCCGACCGATGCTGGAGGCACAGTCCGGAACGGAAGTAATTTGTACTATTCGGGAGATGAAGTTACAGTCAAAGAACAGGGAAATCTTGAAAAAGTTGATGCGGACGGGACCCGCTATGTATTTGACGGATGGTCTGTCAATCAGGATGGCTCGGGTACACGGCTGAAAGCGGGAGATAAAGTGAAGGTATCGGACGCTGATATCACATTTTATGCTCAGTGGCGGGCTGTCGGTACCGATAAATATGCGGTGAATTATATTGCGGCTGTTCCAAAGGATACGATTCTGACAGGCGTTTTGCCGCAGGATACGGAGAAATATGAAGAAGGCGCGATTGTTAAGGTCAAAGATCAGGGAAGTATGGCTATTGAACATTATCGTTTTGCGGGATGGGCATTGACGTCAAGAGAAGACGCCCTGTATCAGGCCGGAGAGGAATTGTTTGGTACAAAGGATATCAAAACGGTAACAAAAACAGAAACACCGATGAAGGAACAGGGAATTTCTTTTTACAGCCGCTGGATTCCGTTATACCAGGTGACCTATCGTGCCAATGCAAATAAAGTTGAAAATCTTCCGGAAGATACCAATGAATATGAAGCGGGCGATATGGTGACGATTCTCGGCGGAAATAAGGTAAAACGGGAAGGTTATGAGTTTATAGGCTGGAATACGAAGATGGACGGCAGTGGACAGAGCTATGATGCAGGCTTAAAATTCAACATGCCGGAAGAAAATATTGAACTTTATGCCCAGTGGAAAAAATTGCCGGAGCCGGAAAGTCTGCCGGAGGAGACAGAAACACCATCCGGGTCAGGAATTGGCGGCGTATGGCCGATGGTGATTTTGGCAGTGATCGGCGCGATTTGTATTATTGCCTATGTGGTTTATCAGTGGCTGAGTCATCGGAAACACTAAAAAGGGGAAGAACTATGGAAAAAGTAAATGAGGCAATGGTCCGGGAAATTGTTACCAGGGTGCTGAATGAAATGCTGATGTCCGAAGGTTTCGTGAAAGAAAAGGATTCGAGCGGGATTCTGAAAGTAAAAACCGATACGGTCAAATGCGAACCCTTTAGTGACACACCGGGCGTGTATCTGAAAGATATTGTTTCACTGGAAGAAGCCCCGAGAATGGGCGCGGGCATTATGGAACTGGACCATACAAGTTTTGAGTGGACATTAAATTATGATGAATACGATATGGTGATATCCGGCATTTTGGAGATTGAGATTGACGGACGTATCGTTACAGGTTCTCCGGGCGATATTATTTACATACCAAAAGGAAGCCATATCCATTTTCAGACGCCGTCAAAGGCCAGGTATGCCTATTTTGTATATCCGGCCGACTGGCAGACCCAGGGATAAAAATTTTTGTATATGAAACCTTCTGTTTGCGCATACTAGGCAAAAACAGGAGGTTTTTTATGATGATGAAAGAAATTCAGGAAATTAAAGGCAGAGAAGTGCTGGATTCGAGAGGCAATCCGACGGTGGAAGTGGAAGTTATTTTGCGTCACGGTATCAGCGGACGGGCTATCGTGCCTTCCGGAGCATCCACCGGGATTTATGAGGCTCTGGAGCTGCGGGATGGGGATAAAAAGCGCTACGGTGGTAAAGGCGTAAAAAAGGCAGTCAAACACGTCAATGAAAATATTGCCAAAGCGCTTCACGGAATGGATGTGACAAAGCAGCAGGAGATTGATGAAAAGCTTTTGGAGCTTGACGGAACGGAGGCAAAGAAAAATCTGGGAGCCAATGCGATTCTCGGTGTGTCGCTGGCCTGTGCGAGAGCCGGTGCGGGCTTCTATCATATGCCTCTGTACCGCTATATCGGCGGTGTGGCCGGAACTCTGCTGCCTATGCCGATGATGAATATTTTAAATGGCGGCGCCCATGCGGATAACGGCATTGATTTTCAGGAGTTTATGATCGTGCCGA
>CABRLU010000119.1 GCA_902471845.1 uncultured Lachnospiraceae bacterium
AAGGCATCATTGTGAAAGCCTTTGGAAAGGTGAAAGCCGTGGATAATCCGCAGCAGATGCTGGAACTTTTATAAAAGAATGTCGGAGACCGGCCTGCAAAAATTTTGTGAGCGCTGGTTAATAAATTTTAAAAATAGTTAATTACAGTTCAATTGTGGGCGGCCGTTCGTTTTGGTATGATGATAGCAGCAGAGGCCAATGCGTAAAAACGATTGGAGGACGATAAAATGGAAATAGGCGAAGTCATACGAAAATACAGAAAAGAGAAGCATTTGACCCAGGAGGAAATGGCAAATTGTCTTGGAGTAACAGTGCCCGCTGTGAGCAAGTGGGAGACGGGCAGTTCTTACCCGGATATTGCCCTTCTGGCTCCGATCGCACGCCTGCTCGGCATAAGTACGGATATGCTGCTTTCTTACAAGGAGGATTTGACAGATAAAGAAATCAATCAGTTGATTGAAACGGCGATTCTGAAAGTCAAATCCGAGGGCTATGATTCGGGTTATACGTGGGCGGAAAAGCAGATGCAGGAATATCCGAATTGCGGCAAATTTATTGTGATGATGGCTCAAACACTGGACAATTATCGGTATGTTGTCCGGGTGACAAACCCGGAAAAATATGACGGACGGATTTATGACATCTATACCCGGTTTCTGGACAGTATGGACGATGCGGTTTCACAGACGGCCGCCATGTCGTTGTTTTATTTTTCCATGCAGAGAAAAAACTATGACATGGCCAAGAAATGTGTGGATAAGATTCCAAAGAATTCTATGAATCCGAAGCAAATGCAGGCATTGCTGTTTCAGGCCCAGGGGAAATTGGAAGAAGCCTATAAATGTTTTGAGGAATTGGCCTACTTCGGTTATGTGGATATCAGTATTGGCTTAAATGGGATTCAGGGATTGTCCGGAATGGAAGGCAACACGGAAAAGGCGGACCGCATGGAGCGGAAGCTGAAAGCACTGATGGAGATTATGGAGATCGGTACTTATGTGGATACGTCGGGCATAAAGGAAGCGCTCCGCACAAAAAATAAAGAGGTTATTTTTGATGTTCTGTCTAAGTTGATACTTAATATAAAAAACAAATATTTTTTAGAAGAATCGGAATTGTATTCCCATATGTCTTTTTCAGAGACGGCGTCTGAAAATCTGGGGCTGATGCTGGAAAAATGTTTTGACGACGACAAAGAGCTTGACTTTATAAAAGATGATATAAGGTATAAAAAATTGATGGATGAACTGAAATCCATCAAGGGTAAAGCCTGAGCATGCACATCATTGTGAATCCTTCATATATTAGATATAGAAATATATGGAGGAGTAAATCTTATAATGGAAGAAAAGTCAAAGCCTTTAGTGAATTCCTGTAATTTTATGGGTGTGAAGCCGGTTATGGTGGATCTGCCATATCCGCCGATTCAGGTAAAAGAGAAAAATCGGGCCTACGCCAATTTGCTCAGCATTGATTATTGCGGCGCTGTTTCCGAAATGACAGCCATCGCCCAGTACATCAATAATGAAAACCGTTTATCCTGTGAAAAATGTCCTGTGGCGCGGACGATTTTGGGGATTGCCATAGCGGAAATGATACACCTCCAGAAATTAGCCGAATTGATCTTTCTGTTGGGCGGTTCCATTAATTTCGTGGCGAAACATCAGGATGGGCGTCAGCGTATGTGGACGCCGGAGTATATGACGATTCCGGAAAATGCGGAAAAAATGTTAATGGCGGATATCGAGGCTGAAAAGGCCACGATCAATCAGTATCGGATGCACATAAAGATGATCAATGATTCCTGTGTCAATGCGGTGCTGGCACGAATTATTCAGGATGAAGAGTATCATATTATGCTGCTTCAGATGTTAATAAAAGAGTTGTAAAACGTGATAAAATGATTCTTTGTATCTCTCAGATTTGTGCATGAAAAGAGAGGAAAAAATAAAAAAATTTACCTATAATGATAATCACAGGGAGGACAAATTCATGGAATGGATTGAGAGATTAAATGAAGCGATAAACTACATTGAAGAGCATTTGGCCGATGAGATTGATTATGAGGAACTTGCAAAAATAGCCGGCTGTTCGACTTATCATTTTCAGAGGATGTTTGCGTATATGGCAAATGTTTCGCTGTCTGAGTATATCCGGCGGCGAAGAATGTCTCTGGCTGCAGTGGACCTGCAGGGCGGCGATGCAAAAATTATTGATGTGGCCCTGAAATATGGTTACAGTTCGCCGACGGCTTTTAACCGGGCCTTTCAGACAATTCATGGAATTGCACCATCCCTTGTGCGGAGTGAGGGCGTTTCTGTGAAATCCTTCCCTCCGATGACGTTTAAAATCACTGTGAAGGGAGTCGAAGAAATGAATTATCGAATTGAGAAGAAAGAAGCGTTTCGAATTGTCGGCGTATCTCAGCCATTGCACAAAGAGATTGAAAAGAACTTTGCCATTGTTCCGAAAATGTGGCAGGATGTAGCTATGGATGGGACGATTCCGAAGCTGGTGGGTATGATGGACACACCGGTGAAGGGGGTCATGGGTGTGAGCGCCTGCAACTCGGATGAAGAATGGAAATATTTTATTGCGGTTGCAAGCTCAATGGATGCGGAAGGTGCTTTCGAGGAATATACGATTCCATCGTTTACATGGGCAATTTTTCCGGGTGAAGGTGTTTGCCCGCAGGCTATCCAGGAATTGGAGCAGCGAATTGTCACTGAGTGGCTGCCGACTTCCGGTTACGAATACGATAATGGGCCGGATGTGGAACTGTATATCAGTCCGGATCCTCAAAATGCAAAATTTGAAGTGTGGATTCCGGTAGTGAAAAAACAGTAAAAATTTGATATTTTATGGAGAATTCCGATATTATATGTTATGATATTTCATATGCCCTGCCATGTGCAGGCATTATTTCAGGAAAGAAAGGCGGAAGAAATATGCAGACAATAATTATCGGAATTCTTGTTATTGTTGTACCTATGATAGCGTATTGTGTCGGTACAGTGATGCGGGATGACATGTATGCCAAAGAGGCCGACGGAGAAGCAGCGGCAGCAAAGGATAATAAAAATGTCAAGGTGACTAAGGATACAAAGATGGGGCAGATTCTTGCCATGGATAAGGGCATGGGGGATTTTTTGATGCAGGCAGGGCTGCACTGTGTGACCTGTGCTTCGTCAACGAGTGAATCTTTGGAGGTGGCCTGTACAGTTCATGGTCTTAATGTGGATCAGATGGTGACTTCTATCAATGCATATCTGGCAGAGGAAAACGAATAACAGCATGTTCGGTATTTGGGAGCAGGATAAATGAAAGTATTAGTGAGCGCCTGTCTGATGGGCAGAAATTGTAAGTATAACGGAGGCAATAATTACAGTGATGAGCTTCAGGAGATTCTAAAGGGAAAAGAGGTCATCGAGGTGTGTCCGGAGGTAGCTGCCGGTATGCCTGTTCCAAGACCCTCTGTGGAAATTGTGGAAGGCGTTGTCACGGATATTCATGGAAAAAATGTCGATGCTTTATATCGTCAGGGGGTTGCAAGGGTGATGGAGCAGATTCAGAATGAAGATATTGAATATGCAGTGCTTCAATCCCGAAGTCCAACCTGCGGTGTGAAACAGATTTATGATGGCACATTTTCAAAGAAATTGATCGAGGGCCGGGGAATTTTAGCGGAGGCGCTGGTTCAGGCCGGATATCGGGTCATCGATGTTGAGGATCTTAAAAAATGATACCTTTTCAGGTATACCGTATGTTAATGCTACGCATGGGCGCGCTCCGACAGGCTCCGCGCGATAATGTATGCCCGGATGGGCAAAAAATCTCTTGCGGAAATGGCTGCAAGATGGTATATTAATATTAAGCAAAAAAAGGGAGTAGCTGAACACCCTTGTGGGTGGGTTTGAAATCGTCAACCGATACTTAAGAAGTATCCGTATCAAATGAGATAGCAAGACTTTTATTGTGGCAGACGTCATGATAAAGGTCTTTTTTTATCAAAGGGACATGAATACAACGACGGACTGCCGCAGAAGCTTGCGCAGAAAGTAAGGAGTACATGTTTGTAGAAAGGTGGTCATTTTATGGGATGTTTAGGTAATATTTTATGGTTTTTGTGCGGTGGAGCCATCTCCGGATTGAGCTGGTGTCTGGCCGGATGTCTCTGGTGTATTACAATTGTTGGTATTCCTGTCGGAATGCAGTGCTTTAAATTTGCAGGTCTCAGTTTCTTTCCTTTTGGCAAAGAAGTAAGATATGGCGGCGGAGCCGGTTCTCTGCTTTTAAATATTGTCTGGCTCATTGTTTCGGGATTGCCGCTGGCATTGGAGCATGCGGTGCTCGGGGGCGTTCTTTGTGTGACAATTATTGGAATTCCTTTCGGATTGCAGCATTTTAAATTGGCAAAGCTGGCATTGATGCCTTTCGGAGCCGCTGTTTATTGATAAAAATATTTTGAAAAGAGTGGATAGATGTATGAAAACAGGATTGGTATTAGAGGGCGGCGCCATGCGCGGCATGTACACTGCCGGAGTGTTGGATGTCATGATGGAAAATCATGTGGAAGTGGACGGCGTGATCGGAGTTTCTGCCGGAGCCGTTTTCGGATGTAATTATAAGTCGAAACAGATTGGAAGAGTGATTCGTTATAATACAAAATACTGTTGCGATGAACGTTATGTCAGCCTGAAATCTTTAATTAAAACCGGAGATTTATATGGGGCGGAATTTTGCTACAATGAGCTTCCGACCCGTTTGGATCCCTTTGATGTGAAAACTTATCAGGAAAATCCGGTAGATTTTTATGTGACATGTACGGATGTACATACGGGCCGCCCGGTATACCATCTGTGCAACCGGGGTGACGCAGAGGATATTCAGTGGATGCGGGCTTCAGCTTCCATGCCGCTGGTATCCCGGATTGTGTCTGTCGGCGGTTATGATCTGCTGGACGGCGGCATTTCCGATTCAATCCCGATTCGCTGGTTCCTAAAGCAGGGCTATAAGAAGAATATTGTTATTTTAACTCAGCCGTTCGGTTACAGAAAAAAGCCAACCCGAATGATTCCGATATTTAAAGTATTTATGAGGAAATATCCGGAGATTGCAAAGGCCATGGAAAGACGGCATCGGAATTATAATGGTTCCCTGAAAGCGGTAAAAAAACTGGAGGAACGGGGCGAAGTATTCCTGCTTCAGCCGAGTGAACCGATTACCATTGGACGGACGGAAAAAGACCCGGAAAAACTCAAACAAGTGTACCAGTTAGGCCGCCGGGATGCACAGGTCCATCTCCAGGAGATGAAAAACTTTCTGGCTTCCAATATCTGAAAATAAAAATCCTGCGATTCCAATCTTTTCTTTTGTGTGATATACTGTGAACAGAATCAAACAAGGGAGGAAAATAAATGGAAAGCAGAAGAATTATCCAGGTGGAGGAAAAGGTACCTTTTAATTTACTGGTTCCGCTGAGTATACAGCATATGTTCGCCATGTTTGGCGCCTCAGTGTTAGTGCCGTTTTTGTTTGGAATCAGTCCGGCCATCGTTCTGTTTATGAATGGTGTGGGAACTCTGTTGTTTATTGCCATCACGAAGGGAAAGGCGCCGGCTTATCTGGGTTCAAGCTTTGCTTTTCTGGCGCCGGCGGGAATCGTTATCAGTAAGATGGGATATGAATATGCCCTTGGCGGCTTTGTGGCCGTCGGATTCTGCGGCTGTGTGCTGGCATTGATTATTTATAAATTTGGTTCGGACTGGATCGATATTGTGCTGCCTCCGGCGGCAATGGGCCCGGTGGTTGCATTGATTGGTCTTGAATTGTCCGGAAATGCGGCGAGTAATGCGGGGCTGCTGGACGAAGTGATTGCATCTGAAAATGTGATCGTATTTCTGGTGACTTTAGGCGTGGCTATCTTTGGCAATATTGTGTTCCGCGGCTTTTTGTCCGTTATACCGATTTTAATTGCGGTCATTGCCGGGTATGTGGCTGCTTTGGCCTGCGGCATGATCGATTTTGCGGAAATTGCCGCCGCACCGTGGTTTGCTATACCGAATTTTCAGACACCGAAGTTCAGTGCCGAGGCAATCATTACGATTTTGCCTGTAATCCTTGTAATTGCATCAGAGCACATCGGACATCAGGTTGTTACGAGTAAAATTGTCGGACGGGATTTGCTGAAGGACCCGGGGCTGCATCGGTCTCTTTTGGGAGATAATCTGTCGACGATGATTTCGGGACTGATCGGTTCCGTACCGACCACGACCTATGGAGAAAATATCGGTGTTATGGCTGTGACGAAAGTATACAGTGTTCAGGTAATTGCCGGAGCGGCCATTTTGTCGATTGTCTGTTCCTTTGTGGGTAAGCTTTCCATGCTGATTCAGACGATTCCGGGGCCGGTGATCGGAGGCATTTCCTTCTTGCTTTACGGCATGATCGGCGCTTCAGGTATCCGTATTCTGGTGGATTCTCAGGTGGATTATGGCCGTTCAAGGAACCTGACCCTGACTTCTGTTGTTTTTGTTACCGGTCTTTCCGGCATTGCCGTTCAATTTGGCAATATCCAATTGACGGGAATGGTATTGGCCTGTATCGTGGCGATGGGATTAAGTCTTATATTTTATGTACTTGATAAATTAAAACTGACCAATGACAGGGATGAAGAATAAATCTGAGCAGATGGGCTGCTGTACGGAATGTGATTTCGTGCGGCGGCCTGTTTTTAAAATTTGTGCCATATTCTTCTTGACTTTGACGCTGCGTCAAGCGGTATGCTGAATTTGCACCAAAGGAGGAAAGAAAAATGACTTATAGTATCAGAGAGTTATCGGAACTGGCCGGAGTGAGTGCACGCACTCTGCGCTATTATGATGAAATCGGACTTTTGAAACCCCTGTATGTGAGTGATGCCGGATATCGGTTTTATGGGGATTCAGAGTTGGCTGTTCTACAGCAGATTCTGTTTTACAGAGAGCGTGGTTTTGATCTGAAACAGATTCGGAGAATCATTTATGAAGAGAACTTTGATATTGTAAAGGCGTTGGAAGAGCATCTGATGGTGTTGGAGAATCAGAGAAAACATGTGGATTCTCTTATTTGGACAGTAAAACAAACGCTAGGGTCAATGAAAGGAGAATGTGAAATGAGAGACAGCGAAAAGTTTCAGGCATTTAAGGATGAACTTGTTCATAAAAATGAAGAAAAATATGGCGGGGAAATTCGTGAGAAATACGGGGATGATGCAGTGGATGCCTCAAACCGGAAAATGATGAATATGTCAGAAGAGGAATGGCAGCATTTTAAAGCATTGGAGGATGAAATAAAGCTTGCTTTGAAAAAAGCTGTTTTGGACGGTGTTGATCCGGACAGTGATGAGGCCGGTAGAATCGTAGACCTTCATAAGGAATGGCTTTGTATGACTTTGAAGCAATATTCACCGGAAATTCATAAAGGCATTGCAACAATGTATGTGACAGATCAACGCTTTAAAGCCTACTATGACAGTGAAGTATCCGGTTGTGCTGAATTGCTTGCCAATGCCGTGAAGGTAGTGTATAATAAAGACAGTTAAATTTCTTCAGGGCAGGGTGAAATTCCCTACCGGCGGTAAAGTCCGCGAGCCGGAAGGCATG
>CABRLU010000120.1 GCA_902471845.1 uncultured Lachnospiraceae bacterium
TGGTTCTTCCGGACCGGCATCGTTCCGAAAAGAGGAGCGGGCTTATGAAATTCTGGGATTTACTGTACCCGCCGCGCTGCCCTTTGTGCGGAGAAATTTTATCGTTAAAAGAAGGCAAGGCTCACCAGGCCTGCTATGGAAAGCTGCCCTGGGCGCGGGAACCGCTGTGTAAGCGGTGTGGAAAACCGTTGACGCCGGGAGCCGGAGAACAAAAGGAATGGTGCATGGATTGTCTGCGCAGCCGTCACCGACACGGGAAAAGTTTTGATCAGGGCCGGGCTCTGTGGCTGTACAGTGGAGATATTCAGAAATCGGTACTGGATTACAAATATAAAGGCATGAAAAGCTATACGGATTTTTATGCCGAAGAAACCGTGAATCTATGGGGAAGATGGATTCGAAATAAAAATCCTCAGATGTTGATTCCGGTTCCGTTGCATCCGAGAAAGAAACGGATTCGCGGGTTTAATCAGGCAGAATTACTGGCCAGGGCCATTGGAAAACGGATGGAGATTCCAGTGAGCACGGATATTTTATATCGAAAACGTTGGACAGAACCTCAGAAGGCTGTTTCCGGCCAGGAACGTCGACATAATCTGGCAAAATCGATGGAGATACGACATCTGCCGCAGAATTTGCGCCGGGTAATGCTGATTGACGATATTTATACGACGGGAAGTACGATGGAAGCCTGCGCGGGCATTTTAAAGAAGAACGGTGTGGAAGAAATCTGTTTTTTGACCCTTTGTATTGGATATGGAAACGGATAAATGGGCTTTTTCAGCGTAAAATAAGGAAAAATTTCAAAATAGAGTTGACGACCCCTGTAGATTTGTTATATAATGGATGAGCTATGGAAGCGGTCTTTTTTTTATGCCTAAAATTAAAGACCATAATAAAAAATATAAGTGGAGGTGGAAGTTGTGCGCGTTAAGATCACATTGGCATGTACAGAATGTAAGCAGCGTAATTACAACCTGACGAAAGAGAAGAAAGCTCATCCGGACAGAATGGAAACAAAGAAATACTGCAGATTCTGTAAAAAACACACAATGCACAAGGAAACGAAGTAATTAGCGATTGGCAGGGAGTGAATACTATGGGCGATATAGAAAAAGCAAATAAGCCTGGAAAGCTCAGCCAGATCAAAGCCGAATTCAGAAAGGTCATCTGGCCAGACCAGGGAACAGTCCGTAAAGAAACGACCGCCGTTGTCGTTGTCTCTGTTTTATTGGGCTTAGTAATCGCATTACTTGACATCGTTCTCCGTTATGGAGTCGATTTCCTTATTTCGCTGTAGGAAAGGTGAAGTTATGGCAGAAGCAAAATGGTATGTTGTACATACCTATTCAGGCTATGAAAACAAAGTGAAGGCAAACATCGAGAAATCCATTCAGAATTTACATCTGGAGGACCAGATTTTGGATGTTCAGGTGCCAATGCAGAACGTTATGGAAGTAAAGAACGGTCAGAAAAAGAGTGTTCAGAAAAAACTCTTCCCGGGTTATGTATTGCTCCATATGGTCATGAACGACGAAACCTGGTACGTTGTGCGTAACACACGTGGTGTTACCGGATTTGTCGGACCGGAGTCAAAACCTGTTCCTCTGACGGAGGCTGAGATGGCTCCCCTGGGCATCAGCAGCGAAAAGGTTCAGATCGATTATGAAATCGGCGATGCAGTGCGTGTGGTTTCCGGTGCATGGGAAGAAACTGTGGGTATTATCCGCGGTATTAACCAGGCAAAACAGACGGTAACCATCGGAGTTGAGATGTTCGGCCGTGAGACGTCGGTAGAAATCAGCGTCTTAGATATTCGAAAAATGTAAAACAAAAGAGCCTGCACGTGTGAGCGGGCTGTGGGAGGGACATTCCCGCAATTACCACAATATTCAGGAGGTATGCTATTATGGCAAAGAAAGTCACAGGATATATTAAATTACAGATTCCTGCTGGTAAAGCAACACCAGCACCACCAGTTGGTCCTGCTTTAGGTCAGCACGGTGTTAATATCGTACAGTTTACAAAAGAATTTAATGCAAGAACTGCAGACAAAGGCGATCTGATCATCCCTGTTGTTATTACAGTTTACAATGACCGGAGCTTCAGCTTCATTACAAAGACTCCTCCGGCAGCAGTTCTGTTAAAGAAAGCTTGTAAGATTCAGTCTGGTTCCGCAGTGCCGAACAAGACAAAAGTTGCTACAATTTCCAAAGAAGAGATTCAGAAAATTGCTGAAATGAAGATGCCAGACTTAAATGCCGGAAGCCTTGAAGCTGCTATGAGCATGATCGCTGGTACAGCACGAAGCATGGGAATCACAGTTGAGGAATAGGCCGAAAGCAACTTAATGAAATCAAGCCGTCAGGCGCAGATTGAATTTAGTGCGAGGCCGTTCGCGAACCTTAATGAGCGGAAGCGAATTTAGTTGAGCGAACATACCCGTTTTATTTAGACAGTGGGAGGGTAGCTCCCGATAATACCACAAGGAGGATTTTAAATCATGAAAAAAGGTAAGAGATATGTAGAGTCTGCAAAATTAGTAGACCGTGCAAATCTTTATGATGTTGATGAAGCAGTAAGTATTTTAAAGAAAACAGCAAGTGCGAAGTTCGATGAGACAATCGAAGCACACATCCGTCTGGGTGTTGATGGACGTCACGCTGACCAGCAGGTTCGTGGTGCCGTTGTACTTCCACACGGAACAGGTAAAACTGTTCGTGTACTTGTATTTGCTAAAGGCGATAAAGTTGCTGAAGCAGAGGCAGCAGGTGCAGATTTCGTAGGCGGTGATGAACTCGTTCCAAGAATCCAGAAAGAAGGATGGTTGGATTTCGACGTTGTTGTTGCTACACCGGATATGATGGGTATCGTAGGTCGTTTGGGACGTATCCTCGGACCTAAAGGCTTAATGCCAAACCCAAAAGCTGGTACAGTTACTATGGATGTAACAAAAGCTATCAACGATATTAAAGCTGGTAAGATTGAATACAGACTGGATAAGTCCAACATTATTCATGTGCCAATCGGAAAAGCTTCTTTCACAGAAGAACAGTTAGCGGACAACTTCCATACATTAATCGGAGCAATCAATAAGGCAAAACCAGCCGCTGCTAAAGGCCAGTACCTGAAGAGCGTTGTTGTTTCTTCAACTATGGGCCCTGGTATCAAGTTGAATACTGTAAAATTAGCATAATTGCTGGTTTTTGATTGACAACCACTTTAAAAGGTGATATACTATGAACGCTTTGCGGGTTTTATCGAATTAAGTGCGAGCGCAGAGCGAATGCTGCCAGAGACAGCAGGTACCGTAATGGTGTAAGTTATGAACGCCTGCCGAGGGAGACTATTGTATCTGAGTTTTTCAGATGATATTAAGATAGTTTAGAAAACCTCTCTGTCTATGGATAGAGAGGTTTTTTCAATGGCGGTACACTTAAATTCTACAAGGAGGTGCACCAACGTGGCAAAAGTTGAATTAAAACAGCCGATCGTAGACGAGATTGCTGCATTACTTAAAGATGCAGAGGCATTAGTTGCTGTAGATTACCGTGGTCTTACAGTTGAGGAAGACACACAGCTTCGTAAAACTTTAAGAGAAGCAGGTGTGACTTACAAAGTTTATAAGAACACTTTAATCAAACGTGCCGTAGAAGGAACAGAATGGGAAAAAATCGCAGCTGTTCTTGAAGGACCGACAGCTATCGCTGTAAGCTCTGAAGATGCAACAGCACCAGCCAGAATTTTATTCGAAGCTGGTAAGAAGATGCCTAATCTTGAACTTAAAGCAGGTATTGTAGCTGGTGAATACTACGATCAGGATATGATCAAAGTTATTGCAACAATTCCTTCCAGAGACGTACTTCTTGGAAGATTGCTTGGAAGCATTCAGGCTCCTATTGCAAACTTTGCTCGTGTTATTAAACAGATTGCAGAAAAAGACGAAACTGCAGCTTAATTATTATTAAATTGGAGGTAAATTATAATGGCAAAATTAACTACAGCTGAATTTATTGAAGCTATCAAAGAATTATCCGTTTTAGAGTTAAATGAATTAGTAAAAGCATGTGAAGAAGAATTTGGTGTATCCGCAGCAGCAGGTGTTGTTGTTGCAGCAGCAGGTGCTGGTGAAGCAGCAGCTGAAGAAAAGACAGAATTTGATGTTGAATTAACAGAAGTTGGTCCTAACAAAGTTAAAGTCATCAAAGTTGTTCGTGAAATCACAGGTCTTGGCTTGAAAGAAGCTAAAGAAGCTGTTGATAACGCTCCAAAGGTTGTTAAAGAAGGCGCTAGCAAAGAAGAAGCTGAAGATATCAAAGCTAAATTCGAAGCTGAAGGTGCTAAAGTTACTATTAAATAATTTGGTGCATCCATTAGAAAAGGCGTATCGCTTATGCGGTACGCCTTTTGTTGTATTTTCAGAGAAGCATGGTATAATATGGATGTTGGGATTGAGTGGGCGATGTTGATTGCTTTTAACCGCAGGAAGATGGATGGCATCAAAGATTCGTCACTATATAAATATTATGAGAAAATGAGTAAAGAATATGACCTGATTGTTGGCCAGGGTTTCATGCATTGGATGTGGAAATGGCCATTGATGATCTGAAAGAAATTTACAGGCAGAAACAATAGATTAAAAAGATTAAAAAGGGAGTTGCGCAAAAGTAGGAAGGTTTTCTACGAAAGTGGCAACTCCCTTTTTCTATACGTAATGGGTATGAATTGTAAAAAACCAGAAATACTACAATAGGATTGATGGTGTTTTACAGAAAGGAGCCGCGCTATGGAACATTTTTTAAATGAAGCAATGATTGATGAATTTCAGTTAAGGTTGGAAGAAGATGAGAAATCAAAAGCAACCATTGAGAAATATATTCGGGATGTCCGGGCATTTTTTGCGTATGTGGGAGTGTCGGCGAGTATTAATAAAACGACAATGATTGCTTATAAAGAATATCTGATTACAAAATATGCAGCAGCCAGTGTGAATTCGATGTTGACATCTGTGAATATTTTTTTGAAGGAAATGAATTGGCATGACTGTGTTGTAAAAATATTAAAGATTCAAAAAGAAGCTTTTCGGGCAAAAGAAAGAGATTTGACAAAGGAAGAGTATTATCGGCTGTTGAGTACGGCGGAGAAAAAAGGAAATACAAGGCTGTCTCTGATTATGCAGACAATCTGCTCTACGGGAATACGAATCAGCGAGCTTAAGTATATTACTGTGGAGGCCATAAATATGGGATATGCAGCGGTGTGCTCGAAAGGAAAACGTCGGACGGTCCTTCTGCCGGAAGCGCTTTGTCATAAATTAAAATACTATGTGAGAGAAAAACAGATTCAACGGGGCAGTGTTTTTGTTACAAGAACCGGAAAAAACGTAGATCGGAGTAACGTGTGTCATGAGATGAAAGCTCTCGGCAGGGAAGCGGGGGTTATGGAGAAAAAAATATTCCCGCATAATCTGAGGCATCTGTTCGCATTGACCTATTACAGTGTTAAAAAAGATATACCCCATCTGGCGGATTTGCTCGGACACGCCAATATTAATACGACACGGATATATACGTTGGTCAGCGGAGAAGAGCAGGCGAAGCAGATCGAATTTCTTGGCTTAGTTCCTTAGAAAAGTTCGGACGGTTGGAGTTGATTGAAAACAAAAAGACCACATAATATTCGTTATGTGGTTATACAGACTATTATTACATATATATTTATGATAACAATTTTCATTATAGCAGAAGCATTTTCAATTTTCAATAATGTATTTCACGAAAAACAGACCGGATGAAAAAATTTTTTCAACGGCCTTGTTTAAGCATGTCTAAAATTCAATTTTTTTCATATACAAATTCTTTATGTTTCCCAAAAAGAAAAGATATAACCACATAACGAATATTATGTGGTTAAAAGTAAGGATGAAAAATTGCTGGCATTCTTTTGAACTTTTTGCAGGCTATAACAAGAAAAAGGAAGGAGGAGGGGCTATGAATCTGAAGTTTAAACGTAAACTGGCAGGGATATTGTCTGTTTTTATGATTTTTACAATCGTATTTGGGAATGTGCTCAGTGTAAGTGCAGCTGATGTAGATGAAACGGTGGCTGTTGAAGAAACCGAAAACTTAGAAACTGAAAGTTTAGAAGCAGAGACACTTTTGACAGATGACACGCCAAAGGAGACACAAATTCAGGAGACCATTCACAGTGAAACAGTTACCGAGGACGACCAGGATGTTTTTCAGACAACACCGGAAAGTCAGTTTGAAGTCAATGTTCAGGAGCCTCAATCAGAAGAAGAAATTACAGATGAAGTAATATTGGAAACGGAGAATATTGCTAAGAGAAGTGCCATCAGGGCGGTTCCCGAGGAGTCCTATAATTTGTATTGTTATACACTGGTTCCGGGAATAAAGCTCGAAGACGATGTCGTACTTAATAGTAAGTGGAATGGTATGGGCGTTGGGCAGGTAACGGGACTTGATGCGCCTTCGGAATATACAAAAGGAGAAAATCATATTTTGGAGGCAAATTATACATTACCGTCAGATATGCCCAATATTACTGTAAACGGAAAGAGCTATGTGTACGCTGCTCCAGAAAGTGGGAATGAGAACACGAAAGGCTATTATACGATTGAATGGATAAGGCTTATACGGGAAAATGGCGCTAATGCAGGTAATAATAATGTAAACCCGATAGTTGCTGCGTCGACTCCAACATTTCATTTAGATGGTCAGATTTTTATAAAAGAGGATGATTTTTATAATGTTACATTTCGAATTAAAAATCCGGGTTCGGATGTATTTGTTATTCAGGAGAAATATTCCCAACTTGTAAAATCTGGATATAATGAAAGCCAGTTAGAGCAGCCGGGAACATCGGAAGTGACATACGAAGGGGAAACGTATGCATTTGACGGTTGGTATCTGGATGAGGCCTGCACGACTAAAGCAGATTTCAACGGTACGATTACAGAAGATAGAAATTATTATGGTCAGTATATACCAAAAGAAGATAAGCTGTGCTACGAAGGAAATGGTGCTTCTGGTGGAAGTACAGGTCCAACAGTCGGAATCTATAAAGGAATTGTAGAAGTCTCAGAAAATGGATTTGTAAAAGACGGCTATGAATTTACAGGATGGAATACACAACCGGACGGTAGCGGGACAGCCTATGAACCGGGAGATGTATATCAACTGACGCCGGAAGAGGATGTTTTATATGCTCAGTGGCGGAAAAAGATTAGTTCGCTGACAATCACGATTCATTATTGCGATAAAGATGGAGAGAAGTTAGCGGATGATGTGACCGTAAAGACAAATGACAACGAAAGTTATAACGTAGTAGATAAAGTCCCGGAAAAGATTGACGGATGGGTCCTTGATCATGTGAGTGGTGATTTGACTGGAAAAATCACGAAGGATATCGAAATTACAGCTTACTATGACAAAGATGAGAATAAAGATGGAATTGCGGATAAATTTCAAATTAAAGTGACTTTCCAGGTAAAGAACGGTTCATGGAATGACGGGACGACAGAGGATATCGTAGAGTATCTCACAAAATTCGATGAAAATGGAAAGATGAGCGAAACGGGAACGGCTGTTGTTGCCAATG
>CABRLU010000121.1 GCA_902471845.1 uncultured Lachnospiraceae bacterium
CGGCTCTGAAATCAGACTTGCTGAAAGTCTCAAAATCAACGTCGTCCTTGAACAGAGGCTCAATCTCTACCTTGGAGAAATCAATGACTTCTTTCACTTCCACAGCTGGTGCGGATGCTGGTGTTTCTACCTCTTTCTTGTCCGCTTTTTTGCTCTCGGAGCTGCCGATGCTCTTCATCGTAGGGAAGAGTAAAACATCGCGGATCGCCTGGGAATTAGTGAGAAGCATGACGAGACGGTCGATGCCGTAACCGATACCACCTGTCGGCGGCATACCGATTTCCAGTGCGTTAAGGAAATCTTCATCGGTATGGTTTGCTTCTTCATCGCCTGCTGCAAATGCTTCTTCCTGAGCGGCAAAACGCTCTCTCTGGTCGATCGGATCGTTCAGCTCGGAATAAGCATTACACATCTCACGGCCGTAGATGAACAGCTCGAAACGCTCTACCAGTTCCGGATTTTCCGGTTTTTTCTTTGTCAGCGGAGAAATTTCCACCGGATGATCCATAACAAAGGTTGGCTGAATCATCTTATCTTCGCAGTATTCCTCAAAGAAGAGATTGATGATATCCCCTTTCTTATGACGTGCCTCATATTCGATATGGTGCGCGTCTGCCAGAGCCCTGGCTTCCTCGTCGGTTGCAACCTGCGAGAAATCAACACCGGCGTATTTCTTAACTGCATCAATCATGGTGATGCGTTCAAATGGCTTGGACATATCGATTACTGTATCATTGTATTGAATCACTGCGCTGCCGCAGACTTTTTCTGCAAGATAGCGGAACATGCTCTCGGTCAGTTCCATCATACCTTCATAGTCGGTATATGCCTGATACAATTCCATCAAAGTGAATTCCGGATTGTGACGGGTATCCACGCCTTCATTACGGAATACACGGCCAATTTCATACACCCGTTCCAGACCGCCGACGATCAGACGTTTGAGGTATAATTCGAGGGAAATACGGAGTTTTACATCTTCGTCCAAAGCATTATAATGGGTTTCAAATGGTCTGGCAGCCGCACCGCCGGCATTGGAAACGAGCATCGGTGTTTCCACTTCCATGAAACCACGGCCATCGAGGAAGTTCCGGATTTCCTTCAAAATCTGAGAACGTTTGATAAATGTATCTTTAACTTCCGGATTCATGATCAAATCCACGTATCGCTGACGGTAACGGATATCCGTGTTGGTCAGACCGTGGAATTTTTCCGGAAGAATCTGAAGGCTCTTAGAAAGCAGAGTAACTTCAGATGCATGAATAGAGATCTCGCCGGTCTTTGTCTTGAAAACTTCACCCTTTAAACCAACGATATCGCCGATATCCAATTTTTTGAAAGCTTTATATTCTTCTTCACCGATACTGTCACGGGCTACATAGGACTGAATCATTCCCTGTAAGTCCTGAATATGACAGAATGAGGCTTTTCCCATAACACGTTTGGACATGACACGGCCAGCCAGAGATACGCTCTGACCTTCCAATGTTTCAAAGTTATCCTTAACTTCCTGGCTGTGATGGGTCACATCATATTTTGTAATGACAAAAGGATCCTTCCCGTTATCCTGAAGGTCCTTTAATTTATCTCTGCGCACTTTCAGAAGCTGGTTAATATCCTGTGCCTGAACATTCTTTTCTCCTGCCACTGTTTGTTCCCCCTTAAATGTTTGCTCTCTGGATTTCCAGAATACGGAACATCAGCAGGCCGCTCTGGGTTTCCACTTCGATGGTCTCTCCGACTTTACGTCCAAGAAGAGCGCTTCCTACCGGTGATTCGTTGGAAATCTTGAAATTCAGACTGTCAGCCTCTGTGGAACCAACAATACGGTATTCCACTTCTTCGTCCATATCCACATCATACAGACGGACACGGCAGCCGATGCTGATACTCTCCAAATCGACCTCGTCTTCATCGACAACTTCCACATTTTTGAGAATCTTTTCAATCTCTTCGATTCTTGCTTCAATATCCCGCTGCTCATCTTTCGCTGCATCATATTCTGCATTTTCAGATAAGTCGCCCTGCTCTCTGGCTTCCTTAATTTTCTGAGCAACTTCCTGTCTTTTAACAACCTTTAATTCAAATAATTCGTCTTCTAATGCTTTAAGTCCGGCAAAGGTTAAGATATTTTTCTTAGCTTCCACTTTAATTACGCCCTTCCTTATATTATATAGATATTTTACATTCCTAGTATTATAGCGTAAGAACCCGGGTGTGTCAATATCCGCACTCCCGCATTTCCCGCTGTTTTTCCCGCATACGCCTTACGGCACTTTGTGCCCGGCCGATGGGGCGATGAACAATTTCATCTATCATCTCATAAATTTCCGCCCCCGCTCGGCATACTGCCCGAGCAGCTCTTCCAGCTCTGCCATGCTCTCCACCCGATTCACCATTCCCCGAAGTTTGGATGAACCCGGATACCCGGTCGTATACCACGCCACATGCTTCCGCATCTGACGGATTCCCAGGTACTCTCCGGAAAATTCAATCTGCATCCGTGCATGGCGAAGTATCATGTCGACGACCTCTTCCAGAGTCGGCTTTGATCTGCCGTAAAGAATCTGAGCGACCAGCCACGGGTTTCCCTGAAGTCCCCGACCAATCATAATTCCATCACAGCCCGTTTGCTGAAATATGGCTTTTGCAGCCTCCGGAGAATCAATGTCCCCGTTGCCGATGACCGGAATTGAAACAGCCGCTTTCACCTGACGGATAATATCCCAGTCCGCCTTTCCATGATAATACTGCTCCCGGGTCCGTCCATGTACCGTTACCATGGCCGCCCCACTCTCCTGGGCAATATGGGCCATCTCCACCGCATTGATGGAAGTATCATCAAAACCTTTACGTATTTTCACCGTCACCGGTTTTTCCGTTGCCTTTGCCATCGCCTCGATAATACGGCCGGCCAGCAGCGGCTGCTTCATAAGGGCCGAACCCTCGCCATTATTGACCACCTTCGGCACCGGACAACCCATATTGATATCGATGATATCAAAAGGCCGATCTTCAATCTTTTTCACCATATCGGCCATAAGTTCCGGCTCAGAGCCAAAAAGCTGCAGAGAAAAAGGCCGCTCCCTCTCGTCGGTGAGCATGAGAGCTTCCGTATTTTTATTGTTATAGTAAATCGCCTTGGCACTGACCATCTCACTGCACACAAGGCCGACACCCTGCTCCTTCAAAAGCAAGCGAAATGGCAGGTCTGTCACGCCTGCCATCGGTGCCGCTATTACATTGTTTTCAAGTGTTACATTTCCTATTTTCATTTTCCTGTACAACGTTTGTGAATAATCCGAAGTCCTTTTAATGTCAAAAGGCTGTCGTAAACATCAATCGCTTCACATTCCTCCGCAATGATTCCGCCAAGTCCACCGGTAGCAATTACCTTGATATTTGGCAGTCCGGCCTCTTCTTTCATCTTCTTTACAATATATTCGGCCTCGCCGATACTTCCATAGAAAAGTCCGGCCTGGATATTGGAAATAATCTCTTTAGCTAAAATAGTTTTCGGCTTTTTAATCTCCACATCCGGAAGTTTTGCTGTCCGGTTGCTCAGAGCATTGGCGCTCATCTGGATTCCCGGTGCGATAACAACTGCGTCCAGACTGCCGTCCTCAAGAATCAATTCAAAAGTCGTCGCTGAACCATAGTCAATAACAATGGCCGGTCCGCCATAGATTTCTTTTGCTGCCGCCGCATCGACGATCAGGTCTGCCCCGGCTTCCTTCGGATTCTCCGCATTGATACGCACACCTGTTTTTACACCAGGGCCAACAACAATCGGCTCAGCACAGAAATACTTTTTAATACCGCTGGTGAAGGAATACATAATATCCGGTACAACCGACGCAATGATGACCTGATCGATATCCTTCGGCTCGTATCCTGCATTGCGGATCAATTCGCGAATCAATACACCGTACTCATCCGACGTTCTCGGCATCTGGGTCGTCATCCGGAAGTTGCCCATAAGAATCTCGCCCCGGAAAAGTCCCATCGTTATATTTGTATTTCCAATATCAATTGCCAATAACATATTTTTTACCTCCTCATTCCAATCCTGTTGTATCTCCCAGGAAAAATACCCGGTAATACATTTCCAATGATTCAAACAGTTCTGCCCGTTCCCGCTGAAGCTGTTTGATTTTCAATCCACTTCCAATCTCATCATATAGAATGTCTTCCTCTGCCACATCCACCCGAAGCTGCAGATCACCTTCCGGCCCGAACTCCATAATGAGAACGCCGCCCACATCCGCTGTAAAAAGCACACAGATGATTTTCAGGTCTTCCTTAATGCCTTCCGGCAAATCGGCAAAATCCTCGTTTAAATAAAATTTCTGCTCATAGGCGCTGGCTGCGCACAGTACCACATTTTCCTGACACATAGCATTTCCTCTATTCTGCATATCCATAAACACCTCGGATGGAAACCTCTCCGGAACGAACTGTTGTTTCTTCCCCATCAACAGAAACGATCAACTCCCCGATATCGTTGATTCCCCGGGAAACACCCCGCCACACCCGCCGTATTTCATGAATACTGATTTCCTTATTCAAATGAATCAGACTGGCATCATATTTCTTTTTCAGGAAGGCCAGATTGCCATCCTTTAAAAACTGCCGGTAATTCGTCTCAAAATACTGCATTACCCGGCGAATAATCTCAGCCCGATGATAGGTTTGGCCCGAAGCCATCGCCATAGATATGGCCGTCTCTCTCAACTCTTCCGGAAACTCTTTCATATTGACATTAATTCCGATGCCGATGACAATGTAATTTACCACATCCGGTCCGGCACTCATCTCCGTCAAAATACCGGTTGTTTTTCGGTGGTCAATGACCAGATCATTCGGCCATTTAATACCGGATTCCAGCCCGAAGCTTTCCATCATCTCCTGAACAGCCATGGCGCCGAGCAGTGTGATCATCGACGCATCCACCGGAGGAATATCCGGTTTTAAGATGAGAGACATCCAGATTCCGCAGCCTTCCGGAGAAAAGAAAGCTCGTCCCATCCGGCCTTTTCCCGTATTCTGAGTTTCTGCAACGACCAGCGAACCGTCCGGCGCTCCCTGCTCGGCCAGCATCCGCGCCTGGTCATTCGTCGAACCAAGACAGTCATAATAATAGACATGACGCCCCATGACTTCCGTGGTCATGCCGCTCAAAATCTCAGCTTCCGTAAGTATGTCCGGACTGGCGATAAGGCGATAACCTTTCCGGTTTATCGCCTCAATCTCATATCCCTCACTCTTAAGCTGCCCGATCACCTTCCAGACAGCTGTCCGGGAAACCTGAAAATATTCACATAATTCCTGGCCGGACACAAAATCCTTCCGGGACTTTAACATCTGCAAAATATCTTCTTTCACAAAAGCACACTCCTAAATCTCATCGCAAAGGGTCGCCGCCATCACTGCTTTAATCGTGTGCATACGGTTTTCTGCTTCATCAAACACTTTGGACTGAGACGATTCAAAGACTTCATCCGTCACTTCCATCTCTGTGATACCAAAACGCTCGCCCATCTCTTTGCCAATCTTTGTCTTCAAATCATGGAAGGAAGGCAGGCAGTGCAAAAAGATTGACTGAGAACCTGCATTTTCCATAATCGCCTTTGTCACCCGGTACGGTGTCAGATCACGAATACGTTCTTCCCAAACTTCATCCGGTTCGCCCATGGATACCCACACATCCGTACAGATGACGTCCGCATCCTTTGTTGCTTCCATCGGATCTTCAATAAAGGCAATACTTCCACCGGAAATCTTTGCAAACGCCTCACATTCCGCTCTGAGCTCTGCATTCGGGAAATACTTTTCCGGTGCACAGGCTACGAAATGGAGTCCCAGTTTTGAGCAGGCAATCATGTAAGAATTCGCCATATTGTAACGGGCATCACCCATATAAACCAACTTTTTACCTTTCAGTTCACCCAAATGTTCCTGAACCGTAAGGAAGTCTGCCAGCATCTGGGTCGGATGGTACTCATTGGTCAGGCCGTTCCATACAGGAACACCGGCATATTCAGCCAGCTCCTCTACGATTTCCTGACCATACCCCCGGTATTCAATTCCTTCAAACATCCGTCCAAGAACCCGGGCCGTATCTTCAATACTTTCCTTTTTGCCGATCTGGGAGCCTGACGGGTCCAGATAGGTTGTTCCCATCCCCAGATCATGGGCCGCAACCTCAAAAGAGCAACGGGTACGGGTGCTCGTTTTTTCAAAAATCAGAGCAACATTTTTCCCTCTGAGAACATCCACCGGAATTCCTTTTTTCTTTCTATCTTTTAAATCTGCTGCCAAATCCAGCAGGTAAAGAATCTCCTCTTCTGTAAAATCCTTTAATGTCAAGAAATTTCTTCCTTTTAAGTTCATCTTCTCCATCTCCAAAAGTAATTTATTCATCTTTTATGGTCTCAACAACAGATTTTGCAAGACCGGCCATTCCCTGAATCTCCGAAGGAATGATAATCTTTGTTGCCTTTCCATCGGCAGCCTTTTCGAAAGCTTCCAGACTCTTGATTCGAAGAACAGCTTCATCCGCACCGGCTTCTTTCAGGAACCGGATACCATCAGCATTGGCCTGCTGAATCTTAAGGATAGCCTGAGCCTCACCTTCTGCTTCACGGATTTTTGCTTCCTTGGCAGCTTCCGCACGAAGAATCATGGATTCTTTATCTGCTTCCGCATCCAGAATAGCAGATTCTTTATGACCTTCTGCAATAAGAATTGCGGAACGTTTTTCACCTTCTGCGATAAGGATGGATTCTCTTCGTTCACGCTCGGCCTTCATCTGTTTCTCCATGGCATCCTGAATCGCTGCCGGAGGAATGATATTCTTTAACTCGACACGATTTACTTTAATACCCCAAGGGTCTGTTGCCACGTCCAGTGTGGAACGCATCTTCGCATTAATAATTTCTCTGGAAGTTAAAGTTTCATCCAATTCCAGATCACCGATAATATTACGCAGTGTGGTCGCTGTCAGGTTCTCAATCGCCATAATTGGATTCTGAACACCGTAGCAGTATAATTTCGGGTCTGTGATCTGATAGAATACGACCGTATCAATACGCATCGTTACATTATCTTTTGTGATTACCGGCTGCGGTGCAAAGTCCACAACCTGCTCTTTTAAGATGACTTTTTTAGCAACTTTGTCAATCACCGGCACCTTTACATGGAAACCAACAGACCAGGTGCCCTGGTAAGCCCCCAGACGTTCAATAACATAGGCATGGGCCTGAGGTACAATTTTAATACTGGATACAACAATAAGTAACACAATGACAATCAGAATGATTAAAAGTATCCACATCATAAGTCATTTTCCTCCTTATTCTCTTTCTCTACAATCAGTTTGACGCCGGATATGCCGGCAATGCGCACCATCTCGTCTTTTTGAAAGGTCACTTCATCCTTCGTGGAACGAGCCGTCCATTCCATTCCATTTACCATGACCTGCCCTTCTGACTTCAGGTTGTTTATAGGTATCAAAACCCGG
>CABRLU010000122.1 GCA_902471845.1 uncultured Lachnospiraceae bacterium
CCCCCGGGCATATTCCAGCGTAGCCGCCGTCAAATCCCGTCCCGCTTTGGCAGCCACCGGCGCATTCCTGGTGCTTCGTCTGGATACCAGCAATAAAAATATAAAAGAAAGACCGGCCCCCATCAAAGCAATAACAGACACCAAAGGGTTGATGACCAGCAGACACAAAAAGATACAGAGAAAATTCAGATAACCGCCTACAAAATTATCAATCATCCGGATTCCCATATTTTCCAGCGTATGTAACCCGGTCGTAATAGAATTTAAGATATTTCCCGTATTTACCTGCTGAAAATACCCAAGAGAAACTCTCTTTAAGGCATCCCCGACAGCCAACCGGTCCCGCGCCACCAGCTCATAGCTAATGGTTTCCTGAAATTTTGCCCTGAGATAATCAAATAAAAATCTTAAAAAAACAAGGATAAGAATAATCACCAAACTGCGTCCAATCCAGCGGGTGTCGAATTCTTCCCCTCCCCGGGCTTCCTCGAGCAGCATCCCCACCGTATAGGCCGCTACCATCACAGGCATGGCTGCAAACCAGGTTGAGAAAAATGAAAATACAAAACCGATGTATAGCTTTCCCCGAAACTCCCCACACCAGTCGATAATCCGTTTTATTGTCCTAAACATATGACTCTGCCTCCTTTCCCGAAACAGATACAGCCCAATCCCTGGCACCGATATGGGCCTGCCACATCTGATAGTACAATGGACAGATGTCCAGTAACTGCTCCTGTTTTCCCTGGGCCAAAACAGCGCCGTCTTTAAGAACAACAATATTGTCCGCCTGCCGGATGGTCGATAACCGATGGGCAATGACAAGGAGTGTTTTCCCTTTTATAAGTTCCCCAATACTGTTCTGAATCTTCTCTTCGTTTTCCAGATCTGTGAAAGCGGTAGCTTCATCGAGAATAACAATCGGCGCGTTCTTTAAAATCATTCGCGCAATGGCGATTCGCTGTTTCTCTCCACCGGAAAGCCGCTTTCCCGCTTCTCCGGCCGGCGTATCATAACCCTGGGGCAGTTTTTGAATAAATTCGTCACACTGGGCTGCTCTGGCCGCCTGAAATACCTCCGCATCGCTGGCCTTCGGATTGCCCAGACGTATATTTTCCTTTAGTGAACACCGGAAAAGGAAATTATCCTGGGTCACAAAGCTGACCATATCCGAAAGCTGAGCCAGCGGCATATTTTTTATATTTACGCCGCCAATCTGTATTTCTCCGCCAGTCACATCCCAAAACCTGGAAATCAGCCTGGCAACCGTGGATTTGCCGCCGCCGGATGGACCGACCAGGGCTGTAAAGCTGCCTTCCGTAAGCTTTAAGTCTATGCCATGAAGCACTGTATCCTCTGCTTTGCCTGAATAGGAAAATGTTACATGCTTTAATTCCACACCAAAGCCCGACAAAACCGCCGGCGTTTCCGGCTCAGGCAGAGCTGCCATATCGAGATAGGTCTGCAACTCCTCCACTGTCATCTGCACCTGTTTCAGGCTGTTTGCAAACACCTCCAGCTTCGCCAGAGAAGTGACCATCGACATGGAAAGCATGACACACAGAGCTGCTTGCGCCGCCGTCAGCACCCCGCCGGAACATAAAAATAAACTCATCGGAAGGCTCCCTAAAAGTGTCGATGGAAACAGGGCAAATGCCAGTTTCATCGTCATCCAGGTAGAAGACATCCATTCAATGACAAAGGTTCTGTATGCATTAATCGCATTGGCATATTTTTCATAGGATACGCCGGAGCGTCCAAAGGCCTTGATAACTTCAATTCCTTCAATGTACTCTACAATAGTACTGTTCATAACCGCGTTGGAATTATTGTATTTGTCAAAATTCTTTCCGCTGATCTTAAAAGCCATCGTCATACAGGCAAGTGAAAATGGTACCGTTACCAGCGAAGCCAGGGCCACGCGCCAGTCAACCAGCCAAAGAGCAAGAATGCTGACCACAGGCAGAACGACATGTCCCGCGCCCTCCGGAATCATATGGGCCAGGGGAGGCTCAATATCTTCAATCTTATCCACCATAATATTTTTAATCTCTCCAATAGAATGGGCCGTCACTTCACCCAGTGGTGCATGAAGGAACCGATCTGCCACACGAAGCCTCAATTTTTCCAGTATGTGGTAGGCTGCAAAATGAGATATTCCCGTAGATAAGCCAAAGAAAGCCACCTTCATTACATAGGCTGCCAAAGCCAGACCGCACCATAAGAATATTCCATGGTTGGTTATCCGCTCGTATACAAAATCTTCAATCAGATGATAAACACAATAATAAGGTACCAGACCGGATACAACACTGATGACCGAGAGGATTACCGAAACCGCCAGCCGTCCCTTACTTCCTCCGGCATAACTGAGCAGACAGGAAATCCATCCCTTCCTCTCTTTTTCCAAAATTCATCACTCCTCTTCTATAAAAAATGGATGACGCTTTCTTACGTCATCCATATCCTATCAGATGTGATTTTTTAAATCCGCTCCACACCGTTCAAACTGTCCCAAACGGACTTAAAGATTTTCGCCGATAGATTTATTCCTGCTCCGGTACTCAGTTGGAGACATCCCCATGACTTTGCGGAAAGCCATGGCAAATTTACTCGGACTGTCATACCCCACCCTCCCGGCGATTTCAGCCACACTGGTCCCTTTTTCACTTCGGAGCATCAAAGCCGCCTGATTCATCCGGTACTGTAAAATCCATGTGCCAATCGACGAACCAAACACCGACTTAAAGCACCGTTTCATCGGTGTCAATGGAATGTCAAACCGAAGGGAAAGGACTTCCTGGGTAAAACTCTCGTCCATATGCTCCGCAATAAATGTCTGTATCGCTTTTATCTTTTCCACCTGGGTTTTATAAAAATAAGGCTTTTCCTCTGCATTTTCCGGCAGTTCTAAAGCTTCCAGATAAAGCAGTAATTCCAGAATCTTAATCTTAAAGTAGGGCCGTTTAATTTTCTCCGGCACTGCATAAAGCTCTCCAAAGATATGCTCAATGGATGGGGAACCATGAATCACCATCGGATAAGTATCTCCGCAAAACTTCATTTGAAGCGCCCGAAGATTTACCGGAAAATCTTTGATTTCTTTCGGGAGGGTCCGGCAGGCCGTTTCCATATCGATGGAAACCATGGCGCCGTGATAATGGGAGAGAGGCATTTCGAAACGGCCTGTATGAGTCAGTCGGCGGTCAAGCTTCAAATCTCCGGCCTCCACATAGGCATAGGCGTCATTTTTCGCCGCATATTCCAATCGGCCTTCCCGGCAGTGATCGATACAAAATACATCCCGGCCCGGACGAAACTCCGAATCATAATACCGCATATGAAAATCATTGTATGCCAGCGCTACACCGGGAAACACTTCATAAATCGTTATACTTCCTTCTCCGGTTTCATTCCGAAACTGGAAAACACTGCACCCGTCACTTTCCGCCAGCAAAACGGCCTGCTCACATCCAAATACGTGTCCCAACATTCCTTTCCCTCCCTTATATTTTCAGCACCCGGTCACAGCTACACTGCATAAATTCTTTGTCATGAGAAACAATCAGCACAATATGCCCTTCTTCGGCCATTCGGCGCACCATAGCGCTGACCTCCATCATATGACGATAATCCAGGCCACTGGTCGGCTCATCAAAAATCAACAGCCGTTTCCCCGAAAGAACAGCCGTTGCTGCGGCCAGCCGCTGTTTCTGTCCACCGGACAAAGCCATGGGATGCCGCTCCTTAAATGAAAGCAGATCAAAGCTTCGAAGTACCGCCATTATCGCATCCGCCATCTCCCCCGACGCCTGCTCGCACTCATTCCATACACTGTCATAAAACAATTGATGATTGACATCCTGCATGACCAGAAAACTGGCCCGACGCCGTTCCTTCACCTTCAATAGTTTCCCATCCAGCAGTATTTTCCCGGACCGCTCCTTTAAAAGCCCACACAGCACACGGGTCAGGGTAGTTTTCCCCGTACCATTCGGCCCGGTAATGGCCAGCACTTCTCCCGGAACAGCCGCGAAGGACAAATTTTCAAACACGGCCGGCTGCTTTCGATACCCACAGGTCAGAGACTCGACCACCAGCCCTCTGTCCGCCGCCTCTCTGGCAGGAGGCAATTGCAGTTCTGAAGGCCCGAGACTTCTCAGCCCCATATCTGTCCGAATCTTATCCGGTATCCTCCAGAATTCCACACCGGTAAAGGTCTGAATAAGACGGCCATCCTTAATATAGACAGCCCTGTCAATCAAATCTTTCAGAAAATAAAGCCGATGTTCTGCAATCACTACCGTATGCCCCTGCTGCTTTAATAACCCAATCTGTTCCCGCAGCCGCCCAATGGCTGCCTCGTCCAGATTCGCTGTTGGTTCATCCAGCACAAAAACCGCAGGATTCATGGCATAAACGCTGGCAAAAGCCAAAGTTTGTTTTTCGCCTCCGGATAATGAAAAAATATTTCGGTGCATCAGTTTTTGAATCTGAAGGCTTTCCACCGTCACCGCAAGCCGTTCTTCCATCAACTCCGGCGCCATCCCATCATTTTCCAATCCAAATGCCAGCTCACTATCCGTATCCAGATTAAAAAACTGACTTTTTGGATTTTGAAACACCGAACCTATATGCTTAGCCAGAATGTACAATTCCGTATCTGCCACCCGAACACCCTCAGCCATGACCTCACCCCGGAGCCTGCCATTTTCTGTAAAATGTGGAATCAGGCCATTAATCAGCTTTGTCACCGTCGTTTTTCCGCATCCGCTCTCTCCACAGAGCAGCAGACATTCTCCCGACGGAATCGAAAGACTGAAATCATGGAGTGTATTTTTTTCCTCTCCATATCCAAAGGATACATTTTCAATCCGTACCACTGCTGCTCCTCCTTCACATGATAATGGCTGCCGCCGCAAAAACAATGGACAGCGCCACATAAATCCAATCAAAAGGCCCCATATGTAACCGGATTATACTGGTCTTTGGCGCCGGATTTTCAATTCCTCTCGTAACGGCCGCCGCCGACAATTCTTCCGCCGTCTCACTGGCAGAAATCATCAACGGAACTGCCATGGCTTCCAGCCTCTCCATTCCCCGGATATTTCGCAGGCACATGGCGTCCCGAATATATCCGGCTTCTTCCCGAATCGCCGGAAAATAGCGCAGTGTCACCGATATGGAAATGATCAATTTCTGCGGCACATGAAGCTTTCGCATTCCCACGATAAACTGACGCAGAGAAATCGTCTTCACCATTAAACTCCCGACCATCAGACACGGAAACATCCTCCGGGCATAGTTGGCAAAAATTGAAAAACTGGTTGCAATTATTTTCGGAGAGACGGGCAGTACATACCACTGGAACGCCAGTACGGCAAAGAAAGCCAGACACCATTTCATCCCTGAACTTATACGCCCGCAAAGTAAGAGCAGGACAGTCAATACACCGATCCATCCCAACTCCACTTTCATAGAATCCTGGGTAAAAGCAATCATGTTTGCCATGACAAGCAGAAAAAGTCCGGTCCGCGGGTCCATCGAAATTCTTTTGCTCTTTTCATCCCTCATGTTACACAATCCCTGCTTTACTGAAATGTTTTTTGAACATGGATTTCGTTATGAACGCTCCGATAACTGCGCCGATAATTGGCGCCGCGAATAATACGACCAGCATTCCCGGCGATGAGGCAGCCTCCAGAGAAGCTACATAATCCGCCGGCATTCCCTGTTCGGAAATCTGTGCTAAAAAGCTTTCGCGCATCAGCCAGATTGGCAGCGGCGAACCCGTCATTCCCAGAGAAAAGCATACAAAGGCAATGGCATTCCCCCGAAAACTGTTGTATCGGGTCACACTGCGGACAATTTCACCTAACCCGCAGGCAATCACAAAACTTACCAAAATAATCACCGTAAACTGACCAGTGACAAAATAAATAGCAGAGAAAATACCGATTGTGATCAAATCTTTACCCTTCAGCATTTTCCCGTTGGTTGAATTGGACATTTGTTTTCCTCCTTATTGGTTAGATTTTCCTAACCAAAATATCAAAACTTTTGTCCTTTGTCTGTCCCGATTCGTCCGGTCTGTCCCCATCGGACATTTTTAAACTAAAAAGACCTCCGGCCAGCAAACCGGAGATCCTAACTTCTCTATATTCCATTTTCACAGCCAAAACATCAGCACCGCTGCGCTTTCCGGCATATGGACCCGGCCCACACTGCAGCTTACAGTGATTGGAATGCTGCCGCTCATCTCCCCGCCTTGCCGCTTTCGAAAACGGCAG
The DNA here is from genome assembly GCA_902471845.1 of uncultured Lachnospiraceae bacterium. Taxonomy (GTDB): domain Bacteria; phylum Bacillota; class Clostridia; order Lachnospirales; family Lachnospiraceae; genus Frisingicoccus. The sequence goes on from CABRLU010000122.1 coordinate 6,291, forward strand.
GCATCCAGTGGAATCCTGAGCACCCCGTTTTTAATCTCAGCCTGATGGAGCATACCATCCTGCTCAAATTTCAAAGATTCAAGATGGCCTGTCATAGCCTCGCCATTCATTCGGGACTGGGCGCTCATTTCACGAATAGACAGCTGAAGCCAGCTTCCCCGCTTATTATGTTTAAGAACCGCAGGCCGTTCAAACCCCCGGTTAGCCATAGACACCTGGGTTCCCTCCGGATGTCCCACCCGAAACAGCATAAACCCCACCGGATAAGTCCCATATTCCAGAACTTCACTCAAAAAATTTTTAGATGTATTTTCTTTTTTATCCGTCGAATGGTCTCTGCGCATCTCCCTGTCACTGCGAATCATATTTACCAGTACATGGTATTCCAGATTCTCGATCATCCGTTTCGTATGGCCCGGAATTTCACTTTCAGCCATGCCAATATTGTGAAGATAAACCTCCAAATCTCCAATAAGTTTTTTATAGCCGTCAAGCCACAATTTCCCGTTGGGTGTAAAGGTATATTCCTTTGTCAGCAGACCATTTTCACAACAGATTTTCAAATATCTGCTGACAGAACCATGATGCACGCCGCAAATATCTGCGATCATTGCCACGTTTCCGCGCCGATTCCCCAATTTTTCCAATTCCATCAGATATTGAAGCTGCTGCATCGTCGGAAGGTTTTCTCTTTTAAAATTATCCCCCTGTGCCATTGTCTTCCCTTCTTTACCATATATGTACATTCAATTCCCGATAGTTTTCACTGTCCGGAGGTGTATTTCTGCTGTCTGAAAATCCGATCATACCATAGCCTTCCATGACCAACATTCTTGAACCGAAGGTAAAGGTCAGCACATCCGTCGGTATCTGAAAGCCCCTAGCCGTGCTCTCGGCCTGCTTCCAGCCAAATTCCGCCTTATACCATAGATACTCCGGACCCTTATCACTTATTTTTTTCAGATAGAAAGAACTCTTTTCATTTCCTACCTTCAGATGAATTTCGTCCGAAAAGAAACCATACTCATCGGCCAAAACCCGGGGATATCTTTTTTCCGCACGGTA
>CABRLU010000123.1 GCA_902471845.1 uncultured Lachnospiraceae bacterium
GCTCTTCCGATCTTGGAGATTAAAGAGTCGGAAAATGACCGGACGGTGATGCTTCCTAAAGATGAAATCGCAAGTCTTCTCGACGGAGCTGCGATGGTCAGAGATTCGGCGACATCCTTTGATTTTATCCAGTTAAATAAGGATATCCGAAAACTTCATCGGGGTATTCTGAAAGAAAACGGTATTGCGGTGACACTCAGAGCACCGGATAAACCGATTGTTCTTGAGATGAATAAAGAAGATATGTGGAAAGCTATTTCGATGATTTATGATAATCTGGAACAGTATGCGGAGCCGGATTCCAGAGTATATGCAGAAATGTATACACAGGAAGGCAAGCTGATTTATATTGTTAAGAATGCGGTGAAAGCGGAAGCGGCGGAAGCAGCGAAGGCTGTGGCAGCTCCGGGAGCCGAGTTGACCGGCGGTTTGAAAACTGCAAAAGAAATTATTGAAAAGAATCATGGAAAATTTGTTGTTGCAATGGACGGCAATATTTTCAAAACAGGTATTCTGATTAATATGGTACAGGAATAGTGGGAAGGCGCTGGTTTGAATTGTTTCATATGAAGGATTCGGACAGCGCCTTCGTTTTGTAATTATGAAAGGGGGAGAATAATGATATTGCATTATCCATGTCCAAACTGCGGTGCGGAGATGACCTATGACATTAAAAAGGGAAAACTGCACTGCAGTCACTGCTCCGGAGAAATGGCGCTGAGCCAGGCCGTGCAGCAGAACACATCTCAGACGGCCGGAGGCGGGACTTCAACAGAAATTGATGGAGAAATATTGGCCGGTGCAGAATATCATTGTCCGAACTGCGGAGGGCTGATGATTACAAAAGATAAAGAAACATCGACGATGTGTGCCTATTGCGGCGCACCGATGATTCTTGCGGACCGATTGACAGGGAAAAGACGTCCGGTAAAACTATTGCCTTTCCAGATGGACCGTCAGGACGCAGAAAAAGCCTTTCGAAAATGGTGCCGGAACGGGCGGTTTGCGCCGAAAGGTTTTACTTCGGCGGAAAATATTCAGCGTTTGAAGGGGATGTACATTCCCTACTGGTTATTTCAGTTTGATACCCGGGTGGATATATCTGCCCAGGCAACGAATGTGCGAGTATTCCGTCAGGGAGATTATCAGGTGACGGAAACCGAATTTTATGATATTCAGCGAGCTTATAAGCTGCAGTATAAGGACATTCCTCTGGATGCTTCACGTCAGTTAGAGGATGGAGAAATGGCTAAGCTGGAACCTTTTAATTTTAGTGAATTAAAAACCTTTGATATGCCGTATCTGGCCGGCTTTGATTCATCAAGTTATGATTTTGATGACGCGGAGCTTGCTCCGGTAGCAAAGGATAAAGTACAGAAATATGCCAGGGATTATGCTCAGGGAGCCGTCTCAGGCTATTCAACGGTTCATCTGAACGGGCATACGGTGGATTTTGAACGGGAGGAAGAGGCGTTTATTTTCGTTCCGATCTGGTTCGTAGATTATAATTATCACGGCAAGGTTTACAAATTTATGATGAACGGGCAGAATGGCCGGATTGCGGGAACCCCGCCGACCAGCAGAGGAAAGATGGCCATATGGTGGGCAGGAATTTCTGCTGCATTATTCATAGTCACTTTAATCGGTTCAATTATTTAGAATTCAGGGTATGGAGGATGATCACGTGAAAAAGTTATATACATATGTATTGTTGGCGATGATATGGTCCTGTGCTCTGTTTGGGTTTGCCGGAATAGGGGTGCTGGCCGATGATGCCTATGCGGGGATTTTTGATGATGCCGGGATTTTGACGGAAGAAGAAAAATCGGGACTTTCGTCACAAATACAGGCGTTGGAGACAGAGTATCAGATTCACCTGCTGATCGTTACGACCGAGGATACGCAGGGCAAAGAGGTTGTGGATTATGCGGATGATTTCTTCGAGGAACATAATGGCGACGGCACATCCGGTGCCGGGCTGCTGTTATTGATTGATATGCAGCACAGTGAGCTGTATATATCTACCAGCGGAGAAGATATTATACATACCTTTACAGATACCCGGCTGGACAGTATAATGGATGATATTTATGACGAAGCGGTCAATAGTAATTTTTATGGAAGCTGTCAGCAGTTTTTGACCGGAGTTGATAATGTCCTTGGCGGACCGGAAACGTCGGAAATGACGGAGACGACGGCTGAAACTGAAAGTGAAATAGCGCCGCTTTCAATGGGAAATATTTTCGATGAGGCTGCTTTATTCACGGAGAGCGAAGTCGGAAAGCTGGAACAGAGAATCGGAGATTTGGAGACAAAGACGGGGTTTCGGGTTCTGATCACGACGACAAACAGTACCGGGGGCAAAACCAGCCATGCCTATGCGGAGAATTTTTTCAAGAGCCACAACGACAGCGGTAAGGTGAGTAATGGACTTGTCTATCTGATTAATATGGAGGCCCGGGAAATTTATGTGTATGCTGCGGGAAATTCTGTTATGGAATCTTTTTCCGAGGCAAACATTGATAAAATGCTGGATCGCATTTACAAAAAGGTAGAGGATGGCAAGTATTATAAGAGCTGTGATGTATTTTTAGACAATGTAGAACGATACGGTGTGGAAGGCGGAAATAAATTAACAGCGGGCAGACTGCTCTTCCAGCTTATTGCCTGTATGATCGTTGGGGCAGTCATCGTATTTTTCCTGGCCAGGAACCGGGGCGGCAAAGTTGTTGCCGGAGTCAATAATTATTTCGTTGCCGGCGGTGCCAATGAGATTTTACATCGGGATCAGTTTATAAATCGAACGGTGACCCGTCAGAGAATTAAGAAGGATGACGACGATAATTCCCGGGGAAACCGGAGCAGCGGAGGAAGTTCCGTTCATCGGAGCAGCAGCGGAACAATGCATGGCGGTTCCGGGCGCAGCTTCGGCGGCGGCCGAAAGTTTTGATAATAATTTTCGAATTAGAATGAGGTGTTTTAATTTAGAAAATGATGAGGTATAATATTCACAAATTAATCAGGAGGGAAGCAATATGAATATCACAAATGACATTAAATATGTAGGCGTGAATGACCACGAAATTGATTTGTTTGAGAGCCAGTATGTTGTTGAAAACGGAATGGCATACAATTCTTATGTGATTATGGATAAAAAAATAGCGGTCATGGATTCGGTTGATGCTCACTTTACCCATGAATGGCTGGATAATATTCAGAATGTAACGGGTAGAAAGGCACCGGATTATTTGATCGTACAGCATATGGAACCGGATCACTCGGCAAATATTATGAACTTTATGAAACTCTATCCGGAGGCAAAGGTCGTATCCAGCGCCAAAGCCTTTGCGATGATGGGACAGTTTTATGGGGAGGACTTTTCTGACCGGCAGATTATCATTAAAGAAGGCGATACACTTTCTCTTGGAACCCATGAACTTTCGTTTGTGGCTGCACCGATGGTTCACTGGCCGGAAGTGATGATGACTTATGATGCCCATGATAAAGTATTATTCTCCGCAGATGCTTTTGGTAAGTTCGGGGCTCTGGATGTGGAAGAGGACTGGGCCTGTGAGGCGCGTCGTTATTACTTTGGTATCGTGGGGAAATACGGTACTCAGGTTCAGAACCTGCTTAAAAAAGCGGCGAAACTTGATATTCAGACGATTTGTCCGCTTCACGGACCGGTGCTGTCTGAGAATCTTGGATATTATCTGAATTTATATAATATATGGTCTTCCTATGGTATTGAGACTGAAGGTATCGTTATTGCCTACACATCGGTTTATGGGAACACAAAAAAAGCGGTGGAAATTCTGGCAGATAAGCTTCGGGCAAAGGGTTGTCCAAAGGTTGTTGTCAATGACCTGGCCCGCTGTGATATGGCGGAAGCTGTGGAAGATGCCTTCCGTTACGGTAAGCTTGTTCTTGCGACAACCACGTACAACGCAGATATCTTCCCATTTATGAAGGAATTTATCGATCATTTGCTGGAGCGTAATTTCCAGAATCGGAAAATCGGTATTATCGAAAATGGCTCCTGGGCGCCGATGGCTGCCAAGGTGATGAAGAAGATGCTGGAAGGCTGTAAGAATACGACCTTTACGAATACGACGGTTTCCATCAAATCTGCATTGAATGATGACAGCAATGCTCAGTTAGAGGCTATGGCTGAAGAACTTTGCAAGGATTATCTGGCTCAGAAGGATGAGACGGCAAATAAAAATGATATGACGGCACTTTTCAAGATTGGATATGGCCTTTATGTGGTCACATCCAACGATGGTACAAAGGATAATGGTCTTATTGTAAATACCGTATCCCAGGTTACAGATAATCCAAACCGTGTTGCCGTTTGCATTAATAAAGCCAATTATTCGCATCATATCATTAAGCAGACCGGCATTATGAATGTGAACTGTCTGTCCACGGAGGCGCCATTCAGCGTGTTCCAGAACTTTGGATTCCAGAGTGGCCGGACGGCAGACAAGTTTGCGGATATCGAGCCGCTGCGTTCCGATAACGGACTGGTATTTTTGCCGAGATACATTAATGCTTTTATGTCTTTGAAGGTGGAACAGTATGTGGATTTTGATACTCACGGAATGTTTATCTGTACAGTGACAGAGGCACGGGTGATTTCGGATGTGGACACAATGACCTATAACTATTATCAGAGCAATGTTAAGCCAAAGCCGGAGACAGAAGGTAAAAAAGGTTTTGTCTGCAAAGTATGCGGTTACATTTATGAAGGGGATGTACTTCCGGACGACTTTATTTGTCCATTGTGTAAGCATGGAGCGGCAGATTTTGAACCGATTGGATAAAAAATAAAAAGGCTGTGAGGAGTGGGCTGGTTATCCAGCGGTTCCTCACAGCCTTGTTTTTTAATTGTCTTCGAAGTTATGAACGTGGTCAAGGAGTTCATTTTTCAATTCCCAGAGAGGTTTTGAAAGGTCGACATAGACCTCCTGAGGATTGACCAGTCGTCGGGATTCGTCCCACAGTGTTCCTAATTCTTTGGCGCAGTAATCCCGGATATCCATTACCGCAGGAGATTCATAAACACAGCGTCCATTTTTGAAGATTGGAACGAGCAGTTCGCGAACCGTATAGGTTCCGCCCCGCAGCCAGGTTTTTTTCCAGGTGGAAATCGGATCAAAAATCATCAGTGTAATATCCGAATCATAGGTTTCGTTGACAAGGGCGATTAAATCGGCGCGAATCTTTCCGGTCTTTTTATCATAGAGACGGAAGACGGTTTTATTTCCCGGATTTGTTACTTTTTCGATATTTTCCGAGACTTTAATCTTTGGAATGAAGTTTCCGTTCTCGTCGGATACGGCAGCCAGCTTGTAAACACCGCCGAAAGCCGGGCAGTTTTTGGACGTGATCAGGTTGGTGCCCACACCCCAGGAGGTAATTTTTGCGCCCTGGGTATGAAGACTGTCGATCAGATATTCATCCAGATCGCTGGAGGCGGAGATGATCGCATCGGTATGGCCTGCTTCATCCAGCATCTTCCGGGCCTGCTTTGATAAGTAAGCCAGGTCGCCGCTGTCCAGACGGATACCATAAAGTTTTGAGTGGATGCCTTTGGCTTTCATTTCATCAAAGACCTGAATGGCATGAGGCACACCGGATTTTAAAGTATCATAGGTATCAACCAGAAGCAGGCAGTTATCCGGGTAAAGACTGGCATAATTACGGAAAGCTTCCAGTTCGGTTTTAAAGCTCATAATCCAGCTGTGAGCATGAGTGCCTTTGACCGGAATATCAAACATCTGGCCGGCTAATACGTTGGAGGTTCCGACGCAGCCGCCGATAACTGCGGCACGGGCTCCGTAAGTTCCGGCATCCGGGCCCTGGGCACGGCGCAGACCGAATTCCATGACACCGCCGCCGGCCGCATAGACAACGCGGGCCGCTTTCGTGCAGATCAGACTTTGATGATTAATGATATTTAAAATAGCTGTTTCTACAATCTGGGCCTCCATGATCGGGGCGATGACCTTTACCAGGGGCTCTTTCGGAAATACAACGGTCCCTTCAGGGATGGCGTATATATCGCCGGTAAAACGGAAATCTTTTAAATATTCAAGAAAGTCTTCCTGAAAGAAGCCGGTGGAGCGAAGATAGTCGATGTCCGCCTCATCAAAATGCAGGCCTTCGATATATTCAATAACCTGAGCCAAACCTGCGGTGATCGAATAAGCTGCATCTTCCGGATTGGAACGGTAAAAGACATCAAAGATGACCGTTTCATTGGTTTTATTTTTAAAATAACCCTGCATCATGGTCAGTTCATATAAATCGGTTAATAATGTTAAGTGTGATGTACCCATAATAATATAATACCTTTCCCTATATAGTTTTAACAAATTATACCGCGCTATAAGAAAAAATGCAAATTTTTTAGAAATAGGTTGACAAACATGATAATGACTGTTATATTACAAGTATAACAAACATAACAATGATAATATTCCTAAGAAGGAGGTAGGTTCTATGGATTTTAATAAATATACTCAGAAATCTCTGGAGGCCGTGCAGTCCTGCCAGAGTCTGGCTCTTGAATACGGGAACCAGGAGATAGATCAGATTCACCTGCTCTACGCGTTGATGAATAAAGAAGATAGTCTGATTGTGAAGTTGATGGATAAGATGAATGTGAATACGGCCGGTTTTGTCTATCAGACGGAAAAGGTGCTGGCCGGTCATGTGAAGGTTCAGGGCGGCCAGCAGTACATGAGTCAGGATCTGAGTAGGACCTTTACTCAGGCAGATAAAGAAGCCAAACAAATGGGAGACGAATATGTCTCGGTAGAGCATTTGTTCCTGGCCCTGCTTGAAACAGCGAATAAGGAACTGAAAACTCTGTTTAAAAATTTCCAGATTCAGAGAAATGGATTTTTGCAGGCTCTGATGGAAGTACGAGGAAACCAGAGAGTGACGACGGATAATCCGGAAGGTACTTATGACAGCCTGAGTAAGTATGGAGAGAACCTTGTGGAGAAAGCCAGAAATCAGAAATTAGACCCGGTGATCGGCCGTGACAGCGAGATTCGGAATATTATTCGGATTCTTTCACGTAAGACAAAAAATAATCCGGTGCTGATCGGCGAACCTGGTGTCGGTAAGACGGCGGTCATTGAAGGACTGGCGCAGCGTATTGTCCGGGGAGATGTACCGGATGGATTGAAAGATAAACAGATTTTTTCACTGGATATGGGAGCTCTTGTAGCCGGAGCAAAATACCGCGGTGAATTTGAAGAGCGTCTGAAGGCCGTGCTTGAAGAAGTG
>CABRLU010000124.1 GCA_902471845.1 uncultured Lachnospiraceae bacterium
TTCCTGAATTCCGGTCCGTTTGGAAAACTGATAGATTTTCATTGCAACCTCACTTGATCCTACATCAATGGCTGCCAACATCTGTATGGGCATCCGTTCTGCCTCCCTCCTGCTTATTCCGCAATTCCGATGAGGTGATTGATAAACTGCTGAGCGGTTCGTCCGGAACGTCCGCCGTGGCCAAGTTCCCATTTGACAGCTTCCTGCTCAACCAACTCTTCACTCATCTGAATGCCATAACGTTTTGCCAGTTCTCTGGCAATTTCCAAATATTCTTTCTGATTTGGCTTGCCGTAATAAATCGACTCGCCGAACCGGGTTGCCAGCGATAATTTTTCCTGCATGGAATCTCCACCGTGAACATCGTCCGGCGCCTGTTTCCGGTCACTCCATGTCTCCCGAATCAGATGTCTTCGATTGGATGTGGCATAAATAACCACATTATCCGGCTTTGTTTCCAGCCCGCCTTCGATAATGGCCTTTAAGTATTTATATTCAATCTCAAATTCTTCGAAGGACAGATCATCCATATACAGGATATACTTGTAATTACGATTTTTAATCTGAGCAATGACATTGGAAATATCTTTAAACTGATGCTTATATATTTCAATCATGCGAAGTCCGTCTTTATAATATTCATTCAAAATCGCTTTAATACTTGTAGATTTTCCCGTACCGCTGTCACCGTAAAGTAACGCATTATTCGCCTTTTTCCCCTGAATAAATGCTTCCGTATTATCTCTCAACTTTTTCTTTTGAATCTCATAACCGACAATGTCGGAGAGAACCACTTTCTCCGTCCGTGTAATCGGAGCAATCTCCGGTTCCTGACCATCGCTGATAATCTTAAAAGCCCGGTGAAGACCAAATTTACCTACGCCATAATCTTTGTAAAAATCGGTCAGCACGTCATACATCTGGTGGACATCTTCCGCAGCTGCCAGCTGGCCATTTAATTCATCAATACGCTCCCTCAGGCTCTGGCTGTAGATGATTCCCAGATTATCCGGACTGTGAAAAGCACGAATCATGCTGATAAAATGCACGCCCAGTTCTTTTTCAATATCATCCCATTCCACATCGTAGGCTTCTTTAAAAATCCGAAGATCATGCAACGCCAGCTCATTGATGCTGCCCTCAATGGCGCCCTTTTTTTCGCAGGACATACTGAAGGCATTTTCATTTGTCGTCAAAAGATAGGTGAGATATCCATGCCAGAGATTCCCGTTAAATCCATGGTCTCTGGCAATCGTGACAATTTCATTGATACATTGATACAGTTTATCAATCAATGCCTCTCTGTCACAATCTTCATTCAAATAATTATTGGCCACATCGGCCATATCGTAAAAAATAGTTTCTGCAAAATTACGGTATAAAATTAATTCATGCACTCTGATCTTCATCACTACTGCTCCACTCCTATATAGTTTCCAAGAATACGAAATCCTTCCGTTTCAGACTGAATACCATGAAGAGCATTTCTTACAGCCTGCTCTCTCAGATTTCCATTAAAATCAACGAAGAAACGGTACTGCCACGGTTTCCCCTGTATCGGACGGGATTCAATCCGTGTCATACTCAGACCGTTAAAAATAAAGTGACCGAGGATATTGTACAATGTACCACTCTCATGCGGCACTTCAAAGCAAACGCTGATTTTATCCGCATCCTTCTGGAATACTTTTTTGTGGCTTATAATGACAAAGCGCGTGAAATTATTATCCAGATCATTTAATTTTTCTTTCAAAACAACCAGGCCGAAATTTTTTGCTGCCTGTTTGCTGGCGATGGCCGCCTGACCCATATTCTGATCATCCAGGACCCGTTTTGCCGATGCCGCCGTATTCTGCAGGCTGACCTGCTGCCATTCCCTGTGGGCATCAAGAAAACGGCTGCACTGCATCAACCCCTGCGGATGGGAATAGACGGTGCGAATATCTTCAATTCGGCTTCCTGGAAGTCCCAAAAGGGCGTGTTCAATCTTTATCATCGTTTCACCGACAATATGATTATCATAAGCGGATAACAGATCATAAACGTCATTGACACTTCCTGTCGAAGAATTTTCAATCGGCAGAACACCGTACTCAGCCTGTCCGCTGTGGACCGCTTCCATGGCATCTCCAAAGGTCTCCACATTAAAGCCTTCGATTTCCGAACCGAAATAGCTGTCCATCGCAGCCTCCGCATAAGCTCCAGGTACTCCGGTATAAACAACCTTTGTCTTTGGTGTTGTCACTATATCCTTTACCTTAAAACCTTCCACATCGGTCCGCTCACTGGCCAGCCGCTGATATTGAAGCATACGACTGACAGCCATAATCTGGCCAAAAAGAGATTCCACTGCCTGACGATTAAAGGCATTCGACGTTTTCTCCGTTACTTTTTGTATTTTAATCTTTTCCCGCTCTTTATCCAGAACTGGTTTTCCAACACTTCGTTTAAAAGCAGCTACATTTTCCGCCACTGCCATGCGCTTTTCAAAAAGACTGACAATCTGGTCATCAATAGCGTCAATCTCATCACGTAATTTCACTAAGTCTTCCATTGTCTCCTACTCCTTGTCCACGATTGCCTTGTTGGCTTCATATAAATCAAACCGCAGCCGGTCCTTTTCCATTTGAGAAAGGAAAGCACCATTTACAGCATTTTGATTCATCTGATAAATTTCGTACGGTGTAAAACCAAGATATCGTTCAAGTTTCCGGTATTCTTCAGCCAATGTAATGCCGGATACCCTCAAACGGTCCGTACAGACGCATACCGGAACCCCTCTGTCAAAAAGCTTGCGTATCGGGTGATGACTGTAATTTTCCACCGAACCCAATTTCAGATTGCTGGCCGGACAACATTCCACAACAACCTTCCGGTTAATAATTTCCTGAAGAAGATCATCATCATCCAAAATATGTAAACCCTGACTGATTCTCTGGGCGCCATAACGAATTGCCTTACGCATACTGTCCGTATTATACTGTCCTGCATGAACGGTAAACGGAATATGCTCTTCTTTGATCAGCGTAAACAGCCAGTCGTAAACTTCTGTTTCATAGAGGGATTCTTCCAGCAAAAGATCCAGACCGCAAACCCCTTTGCGCAAATGCTTTTTCGCTTCCACAAGGGTTTCAAAAGCTTCGTGTTCGTTCATTTTCGGTATAATGCAGAGCACCAGATTGGCACGAATGCGGCGGCTTTCCTGCATACCTCTGACCAGTCCTTCCAGTGCTGCTGACACCGCATCCCCCTGACGCAGGCCTCCCAACGTACATTCAGATGGTGAAAAACGAATTTCCGCATACATGACGCCCTGGGCATCCAACTCCTTGACCATCTCTGTCATAGCACGGCGAATGGCACGGCGCTCCTGAAGAACCCAGTCCGTCATATCACAGAGCTCATAAAACTCCGCAATATCCGGGCAGTGATCCGGCGCTTCCAGATAGCTTTCAAGCTCGGAAGCATTATAGGTGGGCAAAGGGACATTTCTCTCCTTGGCATACTCAATAATCGTTGCCGGTTTTAACGACCCGGCCAGATGTACATGCAGATCAATCATGACTCTATTGCCTCCTTCTTATTCAATGCTTCTCTTAACTGGTGAATGGTTTTCTTCTCCGCCGGATGCCAGGACCAGCCGGCAATTTCGTCCAGCGGTTCCAACACAAAACGACGGTTGATCATATCCGGATGGGGTACGCACAAATCCTTTGTATGTATGATCTCTTCACCATACAAAAGCATATCCAGATCAATCGTCCGCGGCCCCCAGTGAATCTTACGTTCCCGGTGCAAAAGCAGCTCAATTTCCTGCATCCGCTTTAACAGTACTTCCGGCGGAAGCCAGGTCCGAAGCTTCAGACACCCATTTAAAAATTCATCCTGTTCCCTATAGCCATAAGGTTCTGTTTGAATCAGAGTAGAGACTTTCTCCACCTGAATCCCCTGTGTTTCCGACAAAAGCCGGATGGCAGACCGGATGTTTGCTTCTTTATCTCCCATATTACTGCCGATTCCGATGTAAACATCCTGCCATTCCCGACAGGCTTCGACATACACGGTGCCGAAAGGTATCGGTATTGGGGCTTCAGGTTTATATAACTCTACACGAACCTTGTTAAGTTTTGGAAAATTTATCATTAAATCTTCGCAAATCTCGCCGGCAGCCCGCTCAATGAGCCGATAATTCCGACGTGTCATCACGTCTTTAATATATTCACAGACCGTTCCGTAATTTACGGAAGTATTCAAATCATCTGTATGTTCCGCGTCCCATGTATCCAAATATAAATCTGCCGAAACATAAAACATCTGCCCATTTTCCGTCTCTTCAGGATAAACGCCGTGATGGGCAAATACTTCCAAATCTCTTATCCCAATGTGTCCCAAATTGATTCCTCCCGCACTTTCAAAATCGCCTCGGTCATTTGAACCGCCCGTCGGTTTGCCTCCACATCGTGAACACGGACAAAGCTCATTCCGGCCATAACACCCATGACCGTCGTCACAAGCGTTCCTTCCACTCTCTGGTCGGCCGGTAAATCCAGCGTCAATCCGATCATCGACTTTCTGGACGTTCCTAAGAGTACCGGATATCCCAATTCCCGGAACGCATCCAAATGTCTCATAACGATCAGGTTATGTTCATAAGTCTTTCCAAAGCCCACACCCGGGTCCAGAATAATCTGTTCATCTTCAATACCGGCAGTCCTGGCTATCGCAAGAGTTTCTCTCAGATCATTCAGGCAGTCGGTCATAAAATGTTCATAGTCAGGTGCTTTCCGGTTGTGCATCAGACAGCATGGAACTTTGGTTCCGGCAATGACCTTTGCCAGTTTTTCATCATATTTTAATCCCCAGACATCATTGACCATATCTGCTCCGGCCAAAATGGCAGCCTCTGCCACAGCGGATTTATAGGTATCAATAGAGATCGGGGTATCAAACCGCTGTTTCACCGCTTCAATCACCGGAACCACCCGGGATATTTCCTCTTCATCCGAAATAAGCGTGTGCCCCGGACGAGTCGACTCACCGCCGATATCGATAATATCCGCACCTTCTTTAATCATCTGTTCCGTATGTTTTAAAGCTTTATCTAATGTTGTATATTTCCCGCCGTCAGAAAATGAATCCGGTGTCACATTCAGGATTCCCATAATATAGGTATGTCCTGTTCTTTCAAATTCCTTTCCGCCAATGTTCATTGATTTTTTCATGTAATCACTCCCGGTGTCCTTTTATCTTCATTCCAGTTACATTCTGCTGCCGCGCCGCAGGCATAACACGCACGGGATATTTTATCGGCCCGGTAGAGAATTCGTCCGAGAAGACTTGACTCCGCCGCAGCCTTGTCCCGATGGTTTAAAATGGCCTGACAAATTTCTTTATTTTCCTCCGTCGAAAAACCAGTTTCTGTTAATATCTTTCGTGCCAGTTCGGTGCTTGAAATATGATGTGGAATTCCTTCTTGATATTGCAGATATTTTCCCACATCATGGAGAAGTCCTGCGGCATAGACGACATCTTTGCGAAAGTCTGCGCCCTGCTCCAGACTGTCAATCCATCCAATCCGTGCCACATCTAAAAGATGCGGCATACCATGACCACAAAATATCCGGTCCTTTTCCAAAATATCAATCCATTCCATGGCCTTTTTAAATTCCGGATGGTGCAGTATTCTCTCTACCCGTACCATATCTTCCGGAATTTCATTCCATCCTGTTCCTGCTTCGACGGTCTCTTCCTGCTTTTTCACAGAAATCATGACTTCACCATATGGAAGACCATCTGCTGAAGCTCCGGATTATTTTCAAAGGCTCCCCGGCAGACATAAGTCATCGTCTGACTTCCCGGCTTTTTAATGCCCCGCATCGTCATGCACATATGCTCCGCCTGCAAAATGACCATAACGCCCTTCGGCTTCAGATGGGTCATAATAGCATCCCCGATCTGAGCTGTCATCTGTTCCTGAATCTGAGGCCGTCTGGCAAACACATCCACGGTCCGGGCCAGCTTGCTCAAACCTACGACCTTATCATCCGGTATATAGGCAATATGTGCCTTCCCGTAAAAAGGCAGCAAATGATGCTCGCAGGTCGAATAAAAGGTAATATCCTTTTCCAATACAAGCTCATTATTGACGGCCGGGAAGGTCTTGCCCAGATGGACCGATGCATCCGCCCCCAGGCCGCCGTAAATCTCTTTATACATATTCGCAATGCGGTGCGGCGTATCTTTAAGCCCCGGACGTTCCAGGTCCTCGCCGATGCCCTCTAAGAGCAGCCGTATCCCCGCCTCGATTTTTTTCTCATCTATCATGTCAGCCTCCGCTTTTTTATTTGATTCCTAGTATATCACAAAATGTCGAAATAGTTGATAATGAACCGAAAATTATTATTACATCTTCGGGTCCGGCCTGTTTTTTGGCAATTTCCAGGGCATTTTCCCCAGTTTTTCCATCGATTGCCTGGTCAAAATACCTTTGGGCCGCGATTTTTAAATCCCCACTGTCAAGGCCCCGGACATTCTGAGGTGTAAAACTGATCAGCATTTCGGAAACAGAATGCATTTCTTTTAAAATGGCCTCGTAATCCTTATCCGCAAAAACACCCATAACAAGAATCTTCCGCCGCTCCGGAAAATAGGTTTCGATGGTCTCTCTCAAGGCCGCCGTCCCATCCGGATTATGGGCGCCGTCAATAAAAATTAACGGTTCTTTTGAAAGGCACTGAAACCGCCCCGGCCACCGGGCTCCTGAAAGCCCCTGAGTGATGGCTCTCTGCATCGGTGTTTCCAGCTTTAATGCCTCGATGGCTTCGATGGCAAGACAGGCATTCTCCACCTGATAAGTGCCGTCCAGATGAATACTCAGACCTTTATATTGTTTATAATCAAAGGTCTGATGGACAAACAGACGCCGTTCCCTGACAACCATCTGATCCCAGGCCACAACTGCCGAAGGAATGTTTTTTTCACGGCACTGTGCCAGAAGGACGTCCATCGCTTCCGGCTTCTGAGATGCGAGCACCGCCGGTGTCCCCGACTTTAGTATGCCCGCTTTTTCAAAAGCAATCGCTGAAAGTGTATTTCCAAGCTGAGCCATATGGTCCAT
Source organism: uncultured Lachnospiraceae bacterium (assembly GCA_902471845.1). Classification (GTDB taxonomy): domain Bacteria; phylum Bacillota; class Clostridia; order Lachnospirales; family Lachnospiraceae; genus Frisingicoccus. The sequence continues at coordinate 7,118 of CABRLU010000124.1, forward strand.
GGAAATGGATGTAATCACAGAAAGCACCGGATGTTCCACCACATTGGTGGAATCGAGCCGCCCGCCCATACCTGTTTCAAGGACAACGAAATCACAACTCTTTTTCTTAAAATACCAAAAACTCAGGGCAGTTTCCACCTCAAATACCGTCGGTACTTCCAGGCCGTCGGCTGCCA
>CABRLU010000125.1 GCA_902471845.1 uncultured Lachnospiraceae bacterium
GACCCCTTTCTGTACTGTTACTTATCATAGCACATTTTCCATGAGCCTTCCACACCCATTCGGATGTCATATTCTTTTACCGACCTGCATAGGTTATATTAAAGTATTCTGAAGGAGGCCGATTATGGGTTCAAAAACACGCATCATTATTCTTCAAATGAAGGAAATCATCTATACCATTGTTTTCGTCGTGTTAGCCCTGCTGATGATTTTCCTGTTTATTTATATGTTTTTCCTCAGGGATAACGCAAAATCCAGTGAGCCGGCATCCGCACCTACATATACTCCGGGCGTCTATACCACCTCCATTGTTCTTGGAGACCACCCGGTCAGCCTTCAGGTGAGTGTAGACGCCGACCATATCAACAGTATTACAACAGCTCCCCTTGAAGAAAGTGTCACCGCCATGTACCCGCTGCTGGAATCCTGTCTTGACGATATCAGCTCTCAGCTCACCGCCGGCATCCCCATCGGTGAAGTCACCTATGATGATTCAAGCCAGTATACCGCTTCTATTCTGCTGAATGCCATTTCGGCAGCGCTGGATAAAGCATCCAATTAAAACAGGCGCTGCAGGGCGCACTTAAAAAGCCCCCGGAACTTCTGCTGTTCCGGAGGCTTTTTCCTGTAAAAGTTAAATTTGAATTTTTTCAAGCTCTGCCTTCCACAGATAAGCGGAAGCGTCACTCGGCATCCGCCAGTCACCTCTTGGCGACAGGGCTACCGAACCGACCTTCGGACCATCCGGAATGCAGGACCGTTTAAACTGCTGAGTAAAAAACCGGTGATAAAAATTCTTCAGCCATTTTAAAATGGTTTCCGGTGAATATTCACCGTCAAAAGCCATATTAGCCAGGCGGTAAATCTTTGCCGGCGGACAGCCGAAACGCATCATATGATACAAGAAGAAATCGTGGAGTTCATAAGGTCCGACCAGATCTTCTGTTTTCTGAGATATTTCGCCTTCCTTCGGCGGAATCAGCTCCGGGCTTACCGGCGTATCCAGAATATCCAAAAGGACTTCCCTCAGAGTTTTTGATTCACAGATATCCGCATAATAGCGTACCAGATGACGTACCAATGTCTTCGGTACCGATGCGTTTACACCATACATGGACATATGATCTCCATTATATGTTGCCCATCCCAAAGCCAGTTCGGATAAGTCGCCGGTACCGATGACCAGACCGCCGCACTGATTTGCCAGATCCATCAACACCTGGGTCCGCTCTCTGGCCTGTCCATTCTCATAAGTCACATCATGTTTTTCCGGATCCTGACCAATGTCCCTGAAATGAAGGGAAACCGCCTCCCGAATATTTACTTCCAAAAGCTCTGCCCCGAGTTCATGGACAAGCTGGCAGGCATTATTGTAAGTTCTATCTGTTGTTCCGAAGCATGGCATAGTGACCGCTTTAATCTCTTTTCGGTCAAGGCCGAGCATATCAAAAGCCCGCGCCGTTACAAGCAGCGCCAGAGTCGAATCCAATCCTCCGGAAATACCGACCACCGCATTTTTACAATGGGTATGGGCCAGACGTTTTTTAAGTCCCATCGCCTGAATGGATAAAATTTCCTCACAGCGTTTACGACGATCCCTGTCCGATGCAGGCACAAAAGGCCGAGGGTCCACATAACGATTAAGTTCCAGCGGCTCCAACGACATTTCAAAGCCCACACGAACATAATCCCTGTCCTCATTCTGGATAAATGTAGTCATACGACGACGTTCGCTCAAAAGACGCCCCAAATCCACATCGCCGTAAACAATGCCTGTTTCAAAACGCCTGGATTCAGACAGGCAGACCCCATTTTCACAGATCAGATTATGGCCTGGAAATACCAGATCGGTCGTAGACTCGCCCTCACCGGCTCCCGCATAGACGTAACCACAGATCAGCCGGGCCGACTGACTGTTCACCAGTTCCTTCCGGTAAACATCCTTTCCCGTCGTCTCATCACTGGCAGATACGTTAAAAATCATCGTTGCTCCCGCCAGCGCATGGGATATGCTCGGAGGATTCGGAGCCCATAAATCTTCACAGATTTCACCGCCGATGACCAGTCCCGGCATATTCGTGCAGGCAAAAAGAAGATGGGTTCCAAACCATGTTTCCTGTCCGGCCAGCGTAATTAAAATCGGTTTCTTTGGTCCCCGTTCAAAATGACGTGCCTCATAAAATTCAGAATAATTCGGAATAAAGGTCTTCGGTACGACGCCGAGAATAACACCTTCTTTAAAAACAACGGCCACGTTGTATAATTTTCCATTCACTGTGAGCGGCATACCAACAACGCCGATAATATCCATGTCTCTGGACGCCTCAAGAAGCTTTTCCAGCGCATCTACACAGCCTGCTAACAGCAGTTCCTGAAGAAAAAGGTCTCCACAGGTATAGCCGGTCATACAAAGTTCGGGAAATACGATCATCCGTGCCTTCTGCTCCCAGGCTTCTTTCAGCATCCTTTCCACCTGTTTCCGGTTATAATCACAGTCCGCCACCTGAATTTCCGGCGTTGCCGCCGCCCCTCTGATAAATCCGTCCTTCATTCCTGATTCCTCCAAATTTCTTTATTTACCCGCATTTTCCCGAAGCTTACCATTTCTGTAAGCCTTCAGAAGTAATTCCAGATCATCAATCTTCTGCTGAATCACTTTACCATTATCTGTATCTGCCACATACTTTCGTTCGGTCAGCTTTTCAATCACATTAATATCTTCACAGATATCCGTTTCTTCCTTAACGGCCTTTTCTGCACTCTCGAAAGGCAGATGAGTAACAAGCTTTAACCCGTAGGAATTGTAAACCAATGTATATCCGGCAATTCCCGTGGTTTTTTGATAAGCCTTGGAAAATCCTCCGTCGATAATGAAAAGCTTGCCATTACCTTTGACCGGGCTTTCACCTTTCTTCAATTTCACCGGCATATGCCCGTTAATGATATGAGAATCTTTCGGATCCAGTCCAAATTCCCGAATAATATTATCGCAGACCATTTCACTGACATTTTCATCTTCAATCAAACGATAATAAGGGTCTTTGCGTTCCTCATGAGTATCTTTTTCACCAAGGAAATACCGCTCAAACGTAGCCATCTTCTCTTTGCCGAATACCGGCGAATTTTCATTCGTCCATGCAAACCACATCATATCCTGACCATAGGCTTTTTCCTCCGATTCAGGCAGATAATAGCCTCTGCGGACATTCTTTTCAATAAAATCATACAAAGCCTTGCCTTTATAGCCTTTTCCCTGAAGATAGACTTCCCTGAAACTGCCATCCTCATTCATCGGAACACAGCCATGATAATAGAGATTATTGTTATAGCATAAATACAGACTGCCGGATTTTAATAAAAACTGAACATGTCTCTGCAGCTTCTCACAATTTTTGAAATTATGAATCAGACGCTTCATAACTTTCTCTTCTTCCTTGGACAACTGATATGGGTCGCTCCACATGATTGTCGGGAATTTCGTATCCAGAAGCTTATATGTACTGCCGTCCACTTCCACAGTGCCTGTCTCCGGATCAATCTTATCCAGCAGCAGACGATTATCCATAAGCATTCCCGGACGCTTTTTAATGAGCTGTCCTTCCAGCTTGAACTGGATGATAGAAATGGCCTTGTGCATCTTCATCTCCGTCTGCTCTTCGATACGGCTCAGCATGTCCGCGTCTCCATGATCCTGAACGTGGAACAGCGTACAGTCATCATCCGCATAAACCTCCAGCGCAAAATTCGCCAAAGGCATGAGATTGATACCGTAATCATCTTCCAGAGTCGCCAGATTCCCATAACGGGCACAAATTCGGATGACATTAGCAATACAGGCTGCCTGACCGGAAGCCGCACCCATCCAGAGCAGGTCATGATTTCCCCACTGAATGTCCACCGAATGATAATTCATCAGATGATCCATAATCTCCACAGCGCCGGAACCTCTGTCATAAATATCACCGACAATATGCAGATGGTCAATGACCAGCCGCTGAATCAGTTCACACAAAGCGATGATGAAGGCTCTGGAACGACCGATACGAATGATCGTATCAATAATCCCATTGTAATAAGCCTCTTTATTTGTAATCTCTTCTTTTTCATTAATTAATTCTTCGATGACATAGGCGAAATCCTTCGGCAGCGCTTTACGAACCTTGGAACGGGTATATTTGGAGGCCACACGCTTACACACCTGAATAAGTCGGTGCAGTGTAATCTTATACCAGTCGTCCAGTTCCGGTTCCTCTTTTTCGATCAAATCCAGTTTTTCCGCCGGATAATAAATAAGTGTGGCCAACTGCTTTTTATCCCGTATGCAGAGTGAATTTCCAAACTCATCGTCAATCTTTGCTCTTACCGCACCGGAACCATTTTTTAATACGTGAAAAAACTGTTCCGCCTCTCCGTGAATATCACTGAGCACATGCTCAGTCCCCTTCGGCAGATTCAAAATTGCCTGAAGGTTGATGATTTCCGTCGAAGCCGCAGCAATAGACGGATACATTTCCGATAAGACTTCCAGATACCGCGTCTGCAGTGTATTAAGTTCACTTGTTTTTTTACTGTTTCCCATAATTGCAACCCCCATCCGTTTTATCCGGCAATAACATTACTCATTGTATACATGCCAGGCTCTTTATCTTTCAAAAATGCTGCAGCAGAAATAGCCCCCTTACCAAAGATACCTTTGGAATAAGCTGTGTGCTTAATCTCAATAACTTCATCCGGTCCACAGAAGAACACTTCATGTTCGCCGACAATATTGCCTCCGCGAACAGCCTGAATACCGATCTCCTTTTTACCCCGTTTTGCCCGTTCCTGACTCCGGTCTAATTTATATACATACTCTTTATTAAGCACTTCATTCATCGCATCGGCAATAGCCAGCGCTGTGCCTGAAGGCGCGTCCAGTTTCTGATTATGATGCTTTTCCACGATCTCAATATCGTATCCGGCCTGTGCCAGCACCTGCGCCCCAAGAGCCGCCAGTTTAAATACTGTATTCACACCGAGAGACATATTTGCCGATCTCAGGATGGCAATCTGTTTACTGGCCGCTTCCACATGTGCCAGCTGTTCCTCCGAAAGACCGGTCGTACACAAAACCAGAGGGATTTTCCTGTTCACCGCGTAATCTACCACTCCATCTACCGCCTTTGCCACTGAGAAATCCACGATCACATCCGCCGGAACATCACATTCCTCAATCTTTGTAAATACGGGATAGCCATTATCTATATTATCCTGAATATCAATTCCTGCCACAATCTCTGCCTCCGGATCCTCCTTTGCCAGCCGGGTGATCACCTGTCCCATGGCGCCGTTGCATCCGTGCATAATAAATTTTGTCATTCTGCTTCTCCTCTCTTTCCAAAAAAGCTGTACCAGATTGTCAAAAATCTGACACAGCTCTCTCTACTGACTTATTCTTTTATTGTTATACCAAAATCTTTCATCGCCTGAATCAACCGGGCCTTATTCGCTTCTTCCATCGGTGTCATCGGAAGTCTCAACGGTCCGACCTCCATGCCCATCAAATTCATCGCTGTCTTTACCGGAATCGGATTAACTTCGCAGAACAGTGCATGAATCAAAGGCAGGGCTCTGAGCTGAAGCTCACGGCTTCCGGCCACATCGCCATCCAGAAATCTGGCTACGATATCGTGTGTTTCCTGCGGACAGACATTAGATAATACGGAAATAACACCCTTGCCTCCGAGAGAAAGGATTGGCACGATCTGATCGTCATTACCGGAATAAACATCGATATCTCCCTGTGTCATCTGCATGATATCTGCCACCTGGGAAATGTTTCCGCTGGCTTCTTTCACGGCGACCACATTCTCATATGTGCTCCGAAGCTCGGCAACGGTCTGCGGCAGAATATTGACACCGGTACGGCTCTGCACACTATAGAGTATCATCGGCAGACTGGTATTTTTGGCAATCATGCCAAAATGCTGAACAAGCCCTTTCTGGGTTGCCTTATTATAATACGGTGTTACCACCAGCGCTCCGTCCGCGCCGGCCTTCTCCGCCTCTTTTGTCAAATAGATCGCTGTTTCCGTACAATTCGAACCGGTTCCTGCAATCACTGGAATCCGCTTTGCCACCTTTTCTACAGCAAAACGAATGCATTCTACATGTTCTTCTTCCGACAAAGTGGATGCTTCCCCTGTTGTCCCTGTAATAATAATACTGTCTGTGTGGTTCGCAATCTGAAATTCAATCAACTCGCCCAGTTTATCATAATTCACCGTTCCATCCTGATGCATAGGAGTCACGATTGCTACGCCAGCGCCTGTGAAAATGGCCATAATGAACCTCCTTGTCTTTATACTGCTGTCCTTATTATATTATATTCCAAAACATGAAGATGAGCCGACGACCGCCGGCTCAATAAATATTTACATCTGAATTTGTATTACAAGCAGCTTTCATCCTATCTTTGATAGTAGCATTTCTGCCATTTAATGTCAACCATTCCATGTTTTTTTAGGCTTCACAATCTGCTTTTTTTACGATATCAATTCGGGAAATATAGTCCGCTTCATCGACCAGTTCCGCCGGTAAATTTCTGCCGGTAAGAATTAATTCCATCTCTTCCCGCTTTGTCCGAATTAAATGAATCACGTCAGATACATCTAAAATTCCCATGTCCACCAATCCCAGAATTTCATCCAGAACCAGAACATCACATTCACCGATGGTCAATACTTTTTTTGCAAAATTCACACCATTCAGAATATTGATATTCTCTTCTTTCTGCTCATTCTCCGAAAGGTCTTCATAATAACGATCCATCTTCTCAAAGCGAAAAACCTTTACTTCCGGTTCCAGCCGTTTGAAATAATCCAGCGTTCCCGTATACCGGCCTTTTAAAAACTGTATTATAAATACTTCTTTACCTTCACTGGCACAAACCAGCGCTCTTCCCAACGAAGAGGTGGATTTTCCTTTCCCTTCGCCACAGTATATTTTGACCAAACCTTTTTCCACAACATTCACCTCATTGTATGTTAATATCACATTTCTGAGGTATCGTCAATCTTTTTATTCAATACATTCGATTTTGCTCACCGAAATCTCATAGGCTGTCCGACGTTCCACCTGATCGCCTTCAATCCGTTTCTGGTAAGTCCGGCTTTGAATCCGTCCCCAGAGATGGATATGGGTTCCAACCTCAAATTTCCCTGCAAAA
>CABRLU010000126.1 GCA_902471845.1 uncultured Lachnospiraceae bacterium
GTTTTTATGAAAATATTCCGAGAATGCTTCCGGAAGGCGTACGCGCTGTAGTTCATAAAGATTCCTATGAGGTGCCGGCTATCTTCAAGCTGATGGCTGAAAAGGGCGATGTGGAAGAAAAAGTCATGTACAATACTTACAATATGGGTATCGGTATGGTTATCGCAGTAGATCCGGCGGATAAGGACAAAGCTCTGGCACTGCTTAAAGAAGCAGGTGAAACCGCTTATGTGATTGGCGAAACTGTGGAAGGCGAAACAGGTGTGACATTATGTTAAGAGTTGCGGTACTTGTATCCGGCGGCGGAACAAATCTTCAGGCAATCATTGACCGTATCGAGGATGGGACGATAAAAAATACGGAAATCGTTATGGTCATTTCCAATAATAAAAATGCCAAAGCTCTTCAGAGAGCTGAGAATCATCATATTCCTTCCATGTGTATCTCACCGAAGGATTTTGAAAGCAGAGAAGTGTTTAATCAGACACTTTTAAAGACGCTGATGGATTTAAACGTGGATTTGATCGTTCTGGCCGGATTTATGGTGGTTATTCCACCGGAGATGATACAAAATTTCAGAAACCGTATTATCAATGTTCATCCGTCCCTGATCCCTTCTTTCTGCGGTACAGGCTATTATGGACTGCGCGTTCATGAAGCGGCTCTGGCCAGAGGTGTTAAGGTCAGCGGAGCTACAGTGCATTTTGTGGACGAGGGAACGGATACGGGACCGATTATTCTGCAGAAGGCTGTGGAAGTAAAAGCCGGAGATACACCGGAAGTTTTACAGCGCCGGATTATGGAACAGGCGGAATGGCAGATTATGCCGAAGGCGATTGATTTAATTGCAGCGGGTAAAGTGAAGGTCGAGGATGGCCGTGTCATCATAGAGGAGGAAACAGCATGAAAGTTCTGATTGTAGGAAGCGGCGGAAGAGAACATGCGATTGCATGGAAGGTGGCTCAGAGTGAGCGTGTAGATAAGATTTATTGTGCACCGGGCAATGCGGGCATTGAAGAATATGCGGAGTGTGTCAATATTGGTGCCATGGAATTTGATAAATTGACAGAGTTTGCTGTGGAGAAAGGCATCGACCTGACTGTTGTCGGTATGGATGATCCTCTGGTCGGCGGTATTGTCAATGCCTTTGAAGAGAAAGGGCTGCGGGTATTCGGACCAAGACAGCTTGCGGCGATGATTGAAGGCTCCAAAGCATTTTCCAAGGATTTAATGAAAAAATATCATATTCCGACAGCGGCTTATGAAAATTTTGATGATCCGCAGAAAGCGCTGGAATATCTGGAAACCGCAAAGATGCCGATCGTTCTGAAAGCGGACGGTCTGGCCCTTGGCAAAGGTGTTTTAATCTGTAATACATTGGAAGAAGCTAAAGATGGTGTAAAGACTATTATGGAAGATAAACAGTTTGGTTCGGCCGGAAATCGTATGGTCATCGAAGAGTTTATGACCGGCCGGGAAGTTTCCGTACTTTGCTTCTGCGACGGAACGCATGTGGTTCCGATGACTTCTGCTCAGGATCATAAACGGGCAAAAGACGGTGATCAGGGTCTGAACACCGGCGGTATGGGAACCTTCTCTCCAAGTCCGTTCTATACACCGGAAATCGCTGCTTTCTGCGAAGAAAATATTTATAAGCCAACTATGGCGGCTATGAAAGCTGAGGGCCGGGATTTTGTCGGTATCCTTTTTGTCGGCCTGATGTTGACAGAGGATGGTCCAAAGGTACTTGAATACAATGCCCGTTTCGGCGATCCGGAAGCTCAGGTAGTACTGCCTCGTATGAAGACGGATATTGTCGATGTTTTTGAGGCGTGTATCGATGGTAAGCTGGATGAGATACAGCTGGAATTTGAAGATAATGCGGCAGTCTGCGTTGTCTTGGCTTCGGATGGCTATCCGGTTAAATATGATAAAGGTTTTGTGATTGATGGTCTGGATACGTTTAAGGAGCATGACGGCTATTATTGCTTCCATGCAGGGACAAAACGCACAGAGGCAGGCATTGTCACAAACGGCGGCCGTGTTCTCGGTGTGACGGCAAAGGGCAATGATTTGAAAGAAGCCCGGGCAAATGCTTATAAAGCGACCGAATGGGTGCGTTTTGACAATAAATACATGCGCCACGACATTGGAAAGGCTATTGATGAAGCATAAAACTTCGTGTATAATGAACATAAGAAAACGAGTCGGTAATGAACTTATCGGCTCTTTTTTATCCTATGGGGGATGCACACTTTGTTTTAAATTAGGATTCAGATTCATACGGAAGAGGAGGCGGACTTATGAAAGCGCTTTTTGATAAAATTAAATTATTTGTACTGGATATGGACGGCACATTTTATCTGGGAGAGAATCGGATTGACGGTGCTCTGGAATTTGTCGAGCGTGCCCGTGAGACTGGAAGAAAAATTGTGTTCTTTACAAATAATTCGTCAAAAAACGGAGCGATGTATGTGGAAAAACTAAACCGTATGGGCTGCCGGGTAACCGATGAGGATATTATGACTTCAGGCGATGTCACTATCGAGTATCTGAAAATAAATTATCCGGGGAGAAAAGTTTATCTGGCCGGCACGCCGGCTCTGGAGGAATTATTCCGGGAAGCAGGAATCTGCTTAACAAAAGACATGCCGGATGTGGTGGTCGTTGGCTTTGATATGACACTGACTTATGAAAAACTGGAAAGGGTTTGCACTTATATCCGTCAGGGAGCTGTTTTTCTTGCTACACACAAAGATATTAACTGTCCGACAGAAAATGGTTTTATACCGGACTGTGGGGCTATGTGTGCGGCAATCACCCTTTCTACAGGTGTGCAGCCAAAATATCTGGGAAAACCCTGCGGCGAAACGGTGGATATGGTTTTGACCAGGACCGGATATAAAAAAGAAGAAATTGCCTTTGTTGGTGACAGACTGTATACGGATGTGGCTACAGGGGTCAATAATGGGGCAGCAGGACTTCTGGTGCTCAGTGGAGAGACAAAAATCGAAGATATCGAAAAATCGGATGTGAAACCGGATGGTGTTTTTGATTCGCTAAAGGCAATGATTGACTATCTATAAGCATTGACATCACAAAAAACTTGTTATATTATATATATAACAAGTGTAACGATTCAAAAGATAGAATTCGGGTGATAGTATGATAATTAAAATTGATTTTAACAGTGATGAAGCGATTTATATTCAGCTTCGTAATCAGATTGTCATGGGGATTGCCACGTCTCAGCTGACTGTCGGAGATTCCCTGCCTTCCGTACGCCAGCTGGCAGACCATATAGGAATTAATATGCATACGGTGAATAAAGCCTATTCGGTTTTAAAGCAGGAAGGCTATATTAAGCTGGATCGCCGGAAGGGAGCGGTCATTGCGATTGATTATGACCAGGTGCTGGCGTCTCAGCAGATCATGAATATGCTTCAGTCGGTTCTGGCTGAGGCGATGTGTAAAAATGTCGGCAGAGAAGAGGTGCATGATATGGTGGATGCGATCTATGATGCTTTTATGCATCCGGACAGAGGCGACTATGATGAGACATAATACGGAGCTTTCCCTGAGGAAAGCTTCCCGGAGATAGACAAACAGGAGGTTGATTATGCAGTATCGTTTGACAAGACAGGCGGAAAGGGCAGTAGAATATGCCAGAGATATAGCGGAAGAACTCCATCACACCTATGTCGGAACCGAGCATCTGATGTTGGGACTGATTCGTGCGGTGGACGGTCTTGCGTCGAAGGTTCTGTTGCAGAACGATGTTACGGAAGAACAGATGTTGCGTTTGATTCAGCAGCTGATTAATGACGGCAATATGATGTCCGGAGAAGTGGCTGATTATACGCCGAGAGCCCGCCGGGTACTGGAATGCAGCAGCCGGGAGGCAGCACGGCTCAATCAGACACAGATAGGGACAGAACATCTGTTGATTGCTTTATTGAAAGAGAAGGACTGTATTGCACTGCGCCTTTTAAATACACTTGGAGTGAGTATTCAGAAGATTTATTCCGAATTGCTGGCAGCTATGGGGATGAATACGGCGATGGCAAAGGAATATATGGCTGGAAAGAATGGTGGCTCTAAGGAAAAAAATTCAGCGCTGGAAAGCTATAGTATGGATTTGACCCGTATGGCAAAAGAGGGAAAACTGGATCCGGTGATCGGACGGGATTCGGAGATTCGCCGGGTGGTTCAGATTCTGAGTCGGCGGACGAAAAATAATCCGTGCCTGATCGGAGAACCGGGCGTCGGAAAAACAGCAGTAGTCGAGGGATTGGCTGCAAGGATTGCAGAAGGCAGTGTGCCGGATACGATAAAAGATAAACGTCTGATGACACTGGACCTGTCCGGTATGGTAGCCGGTTCCAAATACAGGGGAGAATTTGAGGAGCGAATCAAGCGCCTGATTGCCGAAGTTAAGAATGACGGTCAGGTATTGCTTTTTATTGATGAAATTCATACGATCATTGGAGCGGGTGGCGCTGAAGGTGCTCTAGATGCTTCAAATATATTAAAACCATCCCTGGCCAGAGGTGAGATTCAGGTTATTGGTGCCACAACGATTGAAGAATATCGGAAATATATCGAAAAGGATGCGGCATTAGAACGTCGTTTCCAGCCGGTAATGACCAATGAGCCGAGTGAGGAAGAAAGTATGGATATTTTACGGGGGCTCCGTCCGGCTTATGAGGCGCATCATCAGGTTTCTATCTCGGATGAAGCTGTTGAGGCTGCGGTAAAAATGTCTGTGCGTTATATTAATGACCGCTTTTTGCCGGATAAAGCTATCGATTTGATCGATGAAGCTTCTGCAAAAGTGAAGTTATCCTCGATGAGCCTGAGCGGTGAGCTGCAAAACCTGACAAAACAGATGGAAGCTCTGGATGAAGCGAAGGAGGCCGCTATTATTTCCGGCGATTTGAATCGGGCTTCGGAGATTGGAAAGGAACAGAAACTTCTTTCTGCGGAAATCGCATCCATGCAGCGAAGTGTGGAACGACGAAATAAGAAGAAAGTCGTCGTACAGGAAAGGGATATTGCGGATGTTGTATCCAGTTGGACGAAGATTCCGGTAAAACAGCTGGAAGAAAAGGAATCGGAACGGTTGATGCGGCTGGAGGCCACGCTTCATCGCCGGGTAGTCGGGCAGGATGAAGCAGTGACGGCCGTGTCCAGAGCCATTCGACGTGGGCGTGTGGGCTTAAAAGATCCGAAACGTCCGATAGGTTCTTTCCTGTTCCTGGGACCGACAGGGGTTGGTAAAACGGAGTTGTCCAAGGCATTGGCTGAGGCGATGTTTGGCTCTGAGAATAATATTATTCGGATGGATATGTCTGAATATATGGAGAAGCATAGTGTATCCAAGCTGATTGGTTCGCCTCCGGGATATGTTGGTTATGATGAAGGCGGTCAGCTCAGCGAGAAGGTGCGCCGAAATCCATATTCTATTTTGCTTTTTGATGAGATTGAAAAGGCTCATCCGGATGTGTTTAATATTCTGCTTCAGGTGCTTGATGACGGGCATATTACTGATTCTCAGGGACGGCGGGTGGATTTTAAAAACACAGTGATCATTATGACTTCAAACGCGGGAGCGTCCAGTATCATTGCACCGAAAAAATTAGGATTTTTATCGGGGGATGATGAGAAGGCCGATTATAGCCGAATGAAGTCGGCCGTTATGGAAGAAGTAAAGCATATATTTAAACCGGAATTTTTAAACCGTATTGATGATATTATCGTATTCCATTCTTTGACTCAGGAACATATCCGAAAGATTGTGGGCATTATGATGAATGAAATTTCTGAGCGGGCTTTGGAACAGATGGGAATCGGGCTTCATGCATCCGAAGGTGTTCTTCGTATGCTGTCTGAAGCCGGATTTGACCCGGTGTATGGGGCCAGACCACTCAGACGGGCCATTCAGAATAAGGTGGAAGACCTTTTGGCGGAGGAGATTCTCAGTGGTAAGATACACCGGGGAGATGAGGTGCGTCTGACATTAAACGGGAAAGAAATTAAAATTTCTATAAACTCACCGAATACTCTGGCGTAATTAAAAAAAATAAGATATAATGAGCATAGTTGGTGAGGCTTTTTCGGTCTTGCCGATGATGTAAAGACATACTGTTAGATAAAGCAGTGTTCTAATTTAGGAGGATAAAATACCATGGCAGTAATTAGTGAATTGATTCGCTCAGAATCTGACGGAACATTAAGTTTTGGTGATTATACTTTAGAACAAAAATCCAAGTTGTCCGGATTTGAGTTTCAGGGAGATAGCTATAAAGTAAAAACCTTTAAGGAGATTACGAAACTGGAGAAGAATGAATCTTTTATCTATGAATCCGTACCTGGAACTACCGTGCATCATATGAAAGTGACAGATCAGACGATTGAATTCCAGGTTGAAGGTGAAGAACAGGCACAGGTTACTCTGGAGCTGGAAGCAGAATGCGAATATGAAGTGATGATTGACGGTTTCCATATGGGTACTATGAAAACAAATCTCGGCGGTAAGCTGGTCATTAGTGTGGAGTTTACCGGTAAGCCTCAGAGTGTTGTTGTAAAGAAGATGTAACCGAAGATGTAAATGGGCTGTTGCGATGGTGACAGCCCATTTTTTTTCAGATAATGATTTTAAATTGCGGCAGGAAAGGAAATACGTCATGGCAAAAGGGAAAACAGTTTTTTTCTGTCAGTCTTGTGGGTATGAATCGGCTAAATGGATGGGACAGTGCCCGGGGTGCAGAGAATGGAATACATTTGTGGAAGAACCTGTCATTGTCAGTGGAAACTCTCAGAAAAAAGTGTCACTTATAAAAAAACAGGACCCGACGCTGCTCTCAAAGGTAAGCGGAGAAAATAGTTCCCGTATATCCACGGGAATCCAGGAATTTGACCGGGTGCTTGGCGGCGGTATTGTAGAAGGTTCGATGGTTTTAGTCGGCGGTGATCCGGGAATTGGAAAATCTACACTGCTTCTTCAGATGTGCCTTCTTCTTGTATCGCAAAAACACAAGGTCCTTTATATTTCCGGCGAAGAATCTCTTCAGCAGATTAAGATTCGGGCAGACAGACTTGGAAATCATGGCGGTGATCTGATGATGCTG
>CABRLU010000127.1 GCA_902471845.1 uncultured Lachnospiraceae bacterium
AAAAAAGTCATTGTTGGGATGTCCGGCGGTGTGGATTCTTCGGTGGCCGCCATGCTTTTGAAGAAACAGGGCTATGATGTGGTCGGCGTGACGATGCAGATATGGCAGGATGAAGAAACAGCCGTCCAGGAAGAAAACGGTGGTTGCTGCGGCTTGAGTGCTGTGGACGACGCGCGCCGGGTGGCCAGCCAGTTGGATATTCCCTACTATGTGATGAACTTTAAAAAAGAATTCAAAGAGTGGGTAATGGATGACTTCGCTGAGGAATATTTTCGGGGAAGAACGCCGAATCCATGTATCCGCTGCAATCGGTATGTAAAATGGGAAGCTCTTTTACATCGGGCCATGTCCATCGGCGGCGATTATATTGCCACAGGACATTACGCCAAGGTGGTGCGACTGGAAAACGGCAGATATACTCTGAAAAAAGCGCCTTCCAGAAAGGATCAGACCTATGCGCTCTATAATCTGACCCAGGAACAGCTTTCCAGAACGCTGATGCCGGATGGAGATTATACGAAAGAAGAAATCCGTCAGATGGCGGAAGAAATGGGCCTGCTTGTAGCATCCAAGCCGGACAGTCAGGATATCTGTTTTATTCCTGACGGTAATTATCAAAAATTTCTCTACGAATATACAGGACGAAAACTGCCGAAGGGGAATTTTGTCGATTCGTCGGGAAAGATTCTCGGCACCCATGAGGGAATTACCCATTATACGGTAGGTCAGAGAAAAGGACTGAATCTTTCCATGGGGCATCCGGTATTTGTTACGGAGATTCGTCCGGAGACCAATGAAGTGGTCATCGGGGAAAGCGGGGATGTATTTAAGTCTGTACTGACTGCTTCTCATGTGAACTGGATGTCCATTCCGGAACCGAAAGCAGAAGAAAAAATCCGTGTTCATGCCAAAGTCCGCTATGCCCATGCAGGAGCTATGGCGACCGTTTACAGGACGGAAGAGGGAATTCTTGTCTGTGAATTCGATGAGCCTCAGCGGGCCATAACGCCGGGACAGGCCCTTGTCATGTATGACGGGGAATATGTTGTCGGCGGCGGTGTGATTGAGGCAGTTAAAGGCTGAAAGCTGTCAAGGAGGTAAGCCTATGTGGGTAAGAGCAGATTTAAAACAGAGAGCAAAGCAGAGTTTGCGCGGTTATTATTGGGCAGCGGTGGCCGTCTGTCTTATATTCCTTGTGCTTCAGTATGCATTGGGAACGAATGGCAGTACGGCGGCGTCATCGGCCAACTCAGATACAGAGGAGACGACGATCAACGTCGGAGATAATGATATTTCTTTTGATGTGCAGGATTATACCCTGCCGCAGATTCGGAACTACGCTGAAAGATTTGTTTATTCGGAAACCGGCGTGGGGATGTTTACCAGTGTTGTGACTTCTGCCGTGCTGATTTATGGAATTTTATTGGCGATTGTTCGTATGTGCCTGAATTATTTTATTGTCAATCCAATTCAGGTCGGGATGGCCAGTTTTTTCTATCGGAACCGGACAGAAAAGACCAGCGTCGGTGAGCTGGCCTTTGCATTTAACAGAAATGATTTTCTTCCGGTGGTAAAAACCATGTTTCTCCGGGGATTTTACGTGTTTCTCTGGACACTGCTGTTTGTAATCCCGGGTATTATAAAAACCTATGAATACCGGATGGTGGATTATATTCTTGCGGAGCATCCGGATATGCCGACCAGAGAAGTTTTAAACTTAAGCCGTCAGATGATGATGGGACATAAATGGAATACCTTTGTCCTGGATATGTCCTTTATCGGTTGGGCGCTGTTAGGATCACTGACCATGAGAGTAGTTAATGTTCTCTGGACAAATCCATACATGAGAGCCACGGAAGCCGAGCTGTATGAGGCGCTTAAAAACCAGATTACAGCGGAAGCATCACAGGCTGACGGTTTTTAAATATGGTATAATACTTAAAGCCGAGGGTTTTTAAAAGCTCTTCGGCTTTTTTAAAATCATAGGCGATATGTTCCGGTTTATGGGCATCGGCTCCGATAGTAATCTTTTCACCGCCAAGTTTCAGATAACGGGCCAGAATATCCGCCTGAGGATTCGGCTGGCCAAGCCCATATTTATAACCGGCCGTATTGATTTCCAGAGCCAGGTCGTGTTCAATGATGGCATTTAACGCTTTGTCAAGAATGGAGGCATACTTCTCATAAGTATAGCCTTTATTTTTTTCCGGTGCATAGCGGATCAGATAGTCGATATGAGCATAAGTGTCAAAATCCTGATAAGCAGCCGTGTTATCAATGATCGTCTGGAAATATTTTTTACAGATCGCCTCGACGGTGCGGCCTTCCCAGAATTCTTTTTCGTAGGGGTCACCGTGAATCATATTCTTTGGAGCTGTGCCGTGTTCACGGATATAATCCAGATCTTTTTTATACCATGGCGCCGGAATCAGATGGGAAGAACCGATGATAAAATCAAAATCATGGGTTTTGGCCACAGTATTGTAGCGGTCGGCCAGGTGGGGCAGAAGTCCGAATTCAATACCGAACAGCACTTCGATGTCCTTTTTATATTTATCTTTTAATTCATATAATTTTTTTTCGTAGGCATCCACATCCACCTCAAATAAAACCGTTCCGTCCGGGGAAGGATATTCATAATCCAGATGTTCTGTAAAGCAGATGGTTGTTAATCCTCTGTCGATGGCGCCCTGAATCATGTTTTCCATCGGAGATTCCGAGTCGGTCGAGAAAGATGAATGCATATGTATATCGCTGGTAATCATAATTTTAAGCCTCCATTATTCTATGTTTAAGCTAAATATAATAAAATTTTCTCTATTTGTCAAATAAATAACAAATATTATCCGAAATTAACTTGAATTTTATTCCGTAATTGGGTAAAATAGAATCATAATAATAATATAATCTAATTTAGGAGGAACTAAAATTATGGCAGTAAGAGTAGCAATTAATGGTTTTGGTCGTATTGGTCGTCTGGCATTTCGTCAGATGTTTGGCGTTGAGGGGTATGAAGTTGTAGCTATTAACGATTTGACAAGCCCTGCTATGCTGGCTCATTTATTAAAATATGATTCTTCACAGGGAAGATATGCACTGGCTGATAAAGTGACAGCAGGTGAAGATTCAATCACAGTTGATGGTAAAGAAATCCGTATTTATGCTTTCCCGGATGCAAATAACTGCCCATGGGGAGAATTAAAAGTTGACGTTGTTCTTGAATGCTCTGGTTTCTATACATCCAAGGACAAAGCACAGGCTCATATTAATGCCGGAGCCCGTAAAGTTGTTATCTCTGCTCCAGCAGGAAATGATCTGCCAACAATTGTTTATAATACAAACCATGAAACATTAAAAGCAGAAGATACGATTATCTCCGCAGCATCCTGTACAACAAACTGTCTGGCACCTATGGCAGATGCTTTGAACAAGTATGCACCGATCCAGTCCGGTATCATGTGCACGATTCATGCTTACACAGGTGATCAGATGACTCTGGACGGACCTCAGAGAAAAGGCGATTTAAGACGTTCCCGTGCAGCAGCAGTGAACATCGTTCCAAACTCCACAGGTGCAGCAAAAGCTATCGGTCTTGTTATTCCTGAACTGAACGGCAAGCTCATCGGTTCCGCTCAGCGTGTTCCTACACCAACAGGTTCCACAACCATCCTGACAGCCGTTGTTAAAAAAGAAGGCGTTACAAAAGAAGGTATCAACGAAGCAATGAAAGCTGCTGCTAATGAATCCTTCGGATACAATACAGACGAAATCGTTTCTTCCGATATCGTAGGTATGACTTATGGTTCCCTGTTTGATGCAACTCAGACAATGGTATGCCAGATTTCTGATGATTTATATGAAGTTCAGGTTGTGTCCTGGTATGATAATGAAAACAGCTACACAAGCCAGATGGTTCGTACAATCAAATACTTCTCTGAATTAGCATAAGATTCAGTAAGACCTTAAAAGGTCCGGCCTTTTGGACCGGACCTTCTTTATAATTATGGAGGCGATGAACATGGGATTAAACAAAAAATCAGTAGATGATATTAATGTAAAAGGAAAACGGGTACTGTGCCGCTGTGATTTTAACGTACCTTTAAAAGATGGTGTGATCACAGATACAAACCGTCTGACAGCAGCTCTTCCGACGATCAAGAAATTAATCAACGATGGGGGAAAGGTTATTTTATGTTCCCATCTCGGAAAACCGAAGGGCGAACCAAAACCGGAACTTTCTCTGGCTCCTGTTGCTGTGAAACTCTCCGAACTTCTCGGACAGGAAGTAAAATTCGCAGCGGACAATGAAGTTGTCGGACCAAATGCGAAAGCTGCCGTTGAAGCGATGAAGGATGGCGATGTTATCCTTCTTGAAAATACCCGTTATCGTATCGAAGAGACAAAGAACGGCGAAGCATTCAGTAAAGAACTGGCTTCCCTTTGCGATGTTTTTGTAAACGACGCCTTCGGTACAGCACACCGGGCTCATTGCTCAAACGTGGGTGTGACCGAATATGTGGAGACAAGCGCGGTCGGATATCTGATGCAGAAAGAAATCGATTTCCTCGGCAATGCGGTCAACAATCCGGTACGTCCGTTTGTTGCTATTCTGGGCGGAGCTAAAGTTGCGGATAAATTAAATGTTATTTCTAATCTTCTGGAAAAATGTGATACATTGATCATCGGCGGCGGTATGGCTTATACATTCCTTAAAGCCAAAGGCTATGAGATCGGTACATCTCTGGTGGATGATTCCAAACTGGATTACTGTAAAGAAATGATGGAAAAGGCTGAAAAGCTCGGCAAAAATCTTTATCTTCCAATCGATACAACGATTACAAAGGATTTCCCAAATCCAATCGATGCTGAGGTTCCTGTGACGGTCGTTCCGTCCGATGCGATTCCGGCGGACATGATGGGTCTGGATATCGGCACGGCTACCGCTGAAAAATATGCGGAAGCAGTTAAAACAGCAAAAACCGTTGTATGGAATGGACCGATGGGTGTATTCGAAAATCCAATCCTTGCCAAAGGAACGATTGCAGTGGCAAAAGCTCTGGCTGAAACCGATGCCACAACTATCATCGGCGGCGGTGATTCGGCAGCAGCTGTAAACCAGCTTGGATTTGGTGATAAGATGACCCATATTTCCACCGGCGGCGGCGCTTCCCTTGAATTCCTGGAAGGCAAGGATTTACCAGGCGTTGTTGCTGCAGATGATAAATAAGAGAGGATTGGAAGTCATGCGTAGAAAAATTGTTGCAGGAAACTGGAAAATGAATATGACACCTTCTCAGGCTGTCGCTTTAATTGAAGAATTAAAACCACTCGTTGTCAGTGAAGATGTGGACGTGGTATTCTGCGTGCCGGCCATCGATATCATTCCGGCAGTAGAAGTTGTGAAAGGTACAAACATTCATATCGGTGCAGAGAATATGTATTTTGAAGAAAAGGGTGCCTTTACTGGTGAGATCGCACCGGATATGCTCACTGATGCCGGTGTGGAATATGTAATTATCGGTCATTCGGAGCGCCGTGAATATTTTGCAGAAACCGACGAGACTGTGAATAAAAAAGTATTAAAAGCTTTTGAACACGGCCTGACACCGATCATCTGCTGCGGTGAATCCCTTACTCAGAGAGAACAGGGCATCACCATCGACTGGATTCGTCAGCAGATTAAGATTGCTTTCTTAAATGTTACCGCAGAACAGGCGGCTAAAGCTGTTATTGCTTATGAGCCGATCTGGGCCATCGGAACCGGCAAAGTGGCTACAACGGAACAGGCTCAGGAAGTTTGTTCAGCTATCCGTGCATGTATAAAAGAGCTTTATGGAGATGAAACGGCAGAAGCCATTCGTATCCAGTACGGCGGCAGTGTATCTGCATCCAGTGCACCGGAGCTTTTTGCTCAGGCAGATATCGATGGCGGCCTTGTGGGCGGCGCCAGCCTTAAAAAAGATTTCGGGGCTATCGTAAATTACAAATAAATAAGTGATATATGATTCAGAAAGAGCGGTTCTTCTGTATATTTACAGGAGAGCCGTTTTTTAATTTTATTTTTTTAGTAAAATATTGAAAAAGGTATTGACTATTTCTGCATAGGGCATATAATATAAATATATGAACAATTAATCATATGAATTTATTTTAAGGAGAGATATATTATGAAAAAGAAATTTAAATTAATCGATCTGGATTGTGCCAACTGTGCTGCAAAGATGGAGGATGCCATCAAAAAAATCGACGGTGTGGAAGATGCGAATGTCAGTTTTATGACACAGAAAATGACAATTGTAGCCGAAGAGGACCAGTTTGACCGGATTATGCAGGAAGTTGTCAAGGTTTGCAATAAGGTTGAGCCGGACTGCCAGATTGTTTTATAATGGAGGCAGAATATGACGAAAAAACAAAAAAATATGCTGGCCCGTATTATTGTGGCTGCCGTAATTTTTGTGCCGCTTTTCGTTGCTGAACATATGGGGAAGCTTATCTTTCAGTCTGAACTGCCGGTGAGCTTCCTTTTGTATCTCATTGCCTATGTTATTGTTGGATGGGATATTGTCTACAAGGCGGTACGCAATATTTCCCACGGACAGGTGTTTGATGAAAACTTTCTTATGTGCGTGGCGACCTTTGGAGCTTTTGGCGTTCGGGAATATGAAGAGGCCGTGGCTGTTATGCTGTTTTACCAGGTGGGTGAATTGTTCCAGAATTATGCGGTCAATCGTTCCAGACAGTCGATCACCGAATTGATGGATATTTGTCCCGAATATGCCAATATTGAAGAAGACGGTGAATTGAAAAAAGTAGACCCGGATGATGTGGAAGTGGGCGACATCATCGTTATCAAACCGGGAGAGCGGATTCCTCTGGATGGCATCGTTACTTCGGGAAGCTCCTTTGTAGATACGTCAGCTTTGACCGGAGAATCGGTTCCGCGTCAGGTTTCCGAAGGTTCGGAAATCATCAGTGGCTGCGTCAACGGCAGCGGACTTTTACGGGTACAGGTAACAAAAGAATTTGATGATTCCACCGTGGCAAAGATTCTCGAACTGGTGGAAAATGCCAGCAGTAAAAAGGCAAAAGTTGAAAATTTTATCACGAAATTTGCCCGG
>CABRLU010000128.1 GCA_902471845.1 uncultured Lachnospiraceae bacterium
CAATAAAAAAGCATTGACGGAATAAAGTACAAACAATATAATATTTTTAGACTATTATTTGGTAAAATTTCATAATTTAAGCAAGTAAAGTATTAAAAACTTAAAGCTTTAAGGTTTGATAAAAAACAAAATTATACAAATATTGCCAAAATAAATTAGTCAAAACCCACAAAAAGGAGAGGAATTTATGAAGAAAAGACTTTTCAGCCTGTTTCTTGTATCCGCTATGGTAATAGGAAGCCTGACAGCTTGTGGCGGCGGTAAAGAAGAAACAAAGGCTGCAGAAACCACAGCAACTGAGACAACTGCAGCTGCTGACACAGCGACAGGAGACAAGATTCTCCGTGTGGCTTCTGAAGACCCACAGGTACCGCTGGATATGCAGTTGAATACCTACAGTATCATTATGAAAATCACAGATAACGTTACAGAGTCTCTGCTTTACACAGACCCTACAGGTGAAGTTGTACCGCAGCTGTTAGCTGAGATGCCAACATTATCTGAAGATAAGCTGACATACTCCTTCACTTTGAAAGAGGGCGTTAAGTTCCATAACGGAGCACCTCTGACAAGTAACGATGTTAAGTATTCTCTTGAAAGACTTGTTAAAAAGTTAAAGATGGGAAGCTTACTTGAAAAAGTTGAAGGTTATCAGGATTTATTTGATGGCAAGGCTGATGAATTAAGCGGTATCGTTGTTGTTGACGATTTACATTTCGAAATTCATATGTCCGAAGTTTACACACCACTTACTTCCGTACTGTCCACACCTTACTGTGCAATCTATCCGGCTGAAGCTTGTGAAGCAGCAGGCGATAACTGGGGTATGACAGAACTTTACGGAACCGGTCCTTTCAAATTAGTAAGCTACCAGACAGGCGTTGGTGTTGAACTTGCCAGAAATGATGACTATTATGGTGACGTGGCAAAACTTGACGGCATCAAATATACATTTATTGACGACACAAACACAGGCGTTATGGAATATGAAAAAGGCAATATCGATGTTGTTTACATGGATTCCGCAACATATCCAACATATGCTGAGAAACTGAAAGATGAACTTTACGGATTCAATCCGGTTGGCGGATATTATCTTGCATTCAATATCAAAGAGATTCCGGAACTTGAAGTACGTCAGGCACTGACTTATGCAGTTGACCGTACAGCTCTTTGTGAAAGCGTTTTATTCGGAACAGCTTCACCAAACTCCAACTTCCTTCAGGAAGGTCTGATCGGATCCAGAGATGATATGGAACAGTTTGAATACAATCCTGAAAAGGCTAAAGAACTTCTGGCTGAAGCAGGATATGCAGATGGTTATGATTTAAGAATCACTGTAAATACAAAATATCCTACAAGTGTTACAATCGGTACAGCTATTCAGGCACAGATGAAAGAAGCCGGCATCAACGTTGATGTTCAACAGGTTGATAGCGCTGCATGGACAGATATGAAGAAGAGCGGCGGCATCATGTGTTCTATCGGTAACTGGTATGTAGACTACAACGACCCTGACAGTATGTTATATCCTGTAAGTGACGGCCGTGTAGACCTGAACTCCATCTTCTGGCACAACGATGAATTCAAACAGTTAATGATCGATGGTGTACAGACCGATGACAATGCTGAAAGACAGGAAATCTATGCGCGTGCAGATGAAATCCTGACACATGAAGATTATGCAGTAGCAATGCTTTACAATGAAACAATTTACTATTTAAAGAAACCTTATGTTAAAGATTTTGAAGTAACATTCACATATCGTACAATGTTTGGAAATACAGATATTGAACAGTAATTTTTATTATTTGTAATAAGCAGTGGAGTATAGCTATAGCAGAACCAATGGCGGTTAACTGCTATAGCTATACTTTATAATGAGAGGACATATAAGCTTTAAGGCGGAAATGCCTGTAGTATTAACAATGTCCGGCGGCTTTTGCCGGCAATGACGGCGAAGATTAAAAAGGAGGGAAATCCTTGTTATCATACATTTTGAAACGTTTGGCGCAGACCGTTCTTGTTTTATTTGGAATCACGCTGATCACATTTATCCTGTTGAACGTCGTTCCGGGTGACCCGGTGGCGATGATGCTCGATAAGCGTGCCGATGAAGAAACGATTGAAAAAGTACGTCATGAGATGGGACTGGATGTGCCATTACCGGAACAGTATATTAACTTTGTGAAGGGCGCTGTACGTCTGGATTTCGGTAAATCTTATTTTACGAAAGAAAACGTTATGGATGCGCTTGTTCGAAGCTTTAAAGTAACTGTTAAACTGGCAGCAATGTCATTCTTATTTGCCTGCGTCATTGGTCTGACGTGTGGTATGATCGCCGCGGTGTACAGGGGGAAATGGATCGACTCGCTCCTCATGACGCTATCCATGGTCGGCGTCTCGGCGCCTTCGTTCTGGATAGCGATCATCCTGCAGATCGTCATCGGTCTGAAACTGGATTTGCTTCCAATCTCCGGGTTTGACGGCCCGCTGAATTATATCCTGCCGAGTATCGCTCTCGGAACACGGTATGCCGGAAGTATCGCACGTATTACCCGAACAAGTATGCTGGACGTCATCAAACAGGATTATATTCGTACAGCCCGTTCGAAGGGTGTTAAAGAATTGCTTGTTATTATGAAGCATGCTCTGAAAAATGCGATGATTCCAATCGTTACACTGGTTGGTACAGAACTTGGTTATATGCTGACCGGTTCCATGCTGATTGAAAAAGTATTTGCAATCCCTGGTATCGGCAAACTGGCCGTTGATGGTATGATGAACCGAGATCTGCCGCTGCTGCAGGGAACGGTTGTTTATATCGCTCTTGTATTTGTTATTGTGAATTTAGTTGTGGATATTTCATATGCGTTTATTGACCCAAGAATCCGCTACGGGAAAGGAGGAGAATAATTTATGTTTAATAAACAGAAAAAGTTCGAAGAAACTGTCCTTTCCGGAGAGTATTCCAATGACGATATTGAATACTCCAGTTATTATAAAGATAGTTTTAAGCGTTTGAAAAAGAATAAGATGGCGATGCTCTGTGCGATCATCATCCTTCTTCTTGTGATCATTGCTGTTTTTGCACCAGTACTGGCGCCATATGATCCGGATGTGCAGGATTACGCCAATATCTTAAAGGCACCGTCTAAAGCCCATCTTCTGGGAACCGATGAGTATGGTCGTGATATCTTATCCCGTATTATCTATGGAACGCGTGTATCTTTAAGCGTTGGCCTTCTTGCGCAGGTTCTTGCCACCCTGATCGGTGTAACGCTTGGGGCTCTGGCTGCATATTACGGCGGTTGGGTGGATACGGTGATTTCCCGTATTACAGAAATCTTCGCCGCATTCCCGGACCTGATTTTTGCCATGGGTATCATGTTTGTTATCGGACCAGGTATTAAAAATATTTTCATTGCTCTCGGTCTTCTGACCTGGGTGCGTACAGCCCGTATGATTCGAGGGCAGATTTTACAGTTAAAAGAGAAAGAATATGTGGAAGCGGCAAAAGCCAGCGGCGCCACAGCTTTCCATACGATCACAAAGCATTTGATTCCGAACTGTATTTCTACAGTTATCGTTCTTGTAACGCTTGGTATTCCAAATGCGATCATGTATGAAGCTTCCTTAAGCTTCCTTGGACTGGGTATCCAGCCGCCGACAGCGAGTTGGGGTTCTATGATCAGTTCTGCTCAGCCATTTATCAGTTACCTGCCAACTTACAGCATCTTCCCGGGTATTGCCATTATGATCACGGTTATCGCTTTTAATATTTTCGGCGATGGTCTTCGTGATGCCTTAGACCCTAAGATGAAGAATTAAAGGGAGGTCAGGTTATGTCAGAAAATTTACTTGAAGTTAAAAATTTGAAAACCTACTTTTTTACCGACGGCGGAGTTGTAAAGTCTGTAGATGACGTTTCCTTTAACGTTAAACCGGGAAAAACACTGGGAGTTGTTGGTGAATCCGGCTGCGGCAAGAGTATTACTTCTCTGTCCATTATGCAGCTGGTGGAGACGCCTCCGGGCAAGATTGTCGGCGGCGAGATTATCTATAATGGTGAAAATCTTCTCAATAAGGATAAAGATGAGATGCGCAAGATTCGCGGCGGCGAAATTGCCATGATCTTCCAGGAACCGATGACATCTTTAAATCCGGTATTTACCGTGGGACAGCAGATTATGGAAGCGCTGATGATTCATACGGACATGGATAAGACAAAAGCGAAAGAACGAGCCATCGAAATGCTGAAACTGGTAAGAATTCCGCTGGCTGAGAAGCGTTTTAATGAATATCCGCATCAGTTGTCCGGTGGTATGCGTCAGCGTGTCATGATTGCCATGGCATTGTCCTGTAATCCAAAGCTGCTTATCTGCGATGAGCCGACAACTGCTCTGGACGTTACCATTCAGGCCCAGATCCTGGATTTGATCAATGAACTGAAAGAAAAACTCGGAACTTCAATTATGATGATTACTCATGATCTGGGGGTTATTGCAGAGGTGGCCGATGATGTTATGGTCATGTATGCCGGAAAGATTGTGGAGTATGGTACGGCTGATCAGATTTTTGAAACGCCGATGCACCCATATACCCATGGCCTGATGAATTGTATTCCGAAGCTGAACGATGAGGAAGAAACCCGTCTCCATGTTATTCCAGGTATGGTTCCAAGCCCTGACCGGATGCCGAAGGGCTGCGCTTTTTGTCCGAGATGTTCGGAAGCAAAGAAGATTTGTGAAGAAAAAATGCCGGAACTGATGGAGGTCAATGGACAGAAAGTCCGTTGCTTTAAATATACGAGTGAATGGGAGGGAGCCGAATGACAGAAAAGAGCAAAACTCCGTTGTTGGAAGTAAAGGATTTGAAAAAATGGTTTCCTGCCAAAAAGTCACCTTTTTCCAGAGAAAAAGTATTTATCAAGGCCGTTGACGGTGTGAGCTTCACGTTGAATGAGGGAGAAACACTGGGGGTTGTTGGTGAATCAGGCTGTGGAAAATCAACCATGGGCCGCTCGGTTCTCCGATTACTGGAGCCGACCGGAGGACAGGTGATCTTTAACGGCGTTGATTATACGGCGCTGAAGGATAAGGAATTGAGAGATTCAAGGAAGGAGCTTCAGATTATTTTCCAGGACCCGTATGCATCTCTGGACCCGCGTATGACCATTGGTGATATCATTGCGGAGCCGCTGGATATCCAGTTGAAGCTTCCGGCAAAAGAGCGGATGCAGAGAGTTCTTGAGACGATGGAACGGGCCGGATTGAATACCCGTTTTGTGAATCGTTATCCCCATGAGTTTTCCGGCGGACAGAGACAGCGTATCGGAATTGCCCGGGCGATTGTTTTAAATCCGAAGATCATGGTCTGTGATGAACCGGTTTCCGCTCTGGATGTATCCATTCAGGCTCAGGTTATCAACCTGCTGATGGATCTGCAGAAGGAGATGGGTATGGCTTATATCTTTATCTCTCATGATTTGAGTGTTATCAAACATATTTCTGACCGGGTTGCTGTTATGTATCTGGGCCATCTGGTAGAAATTGCAGATAAAAAAGATATTTATGCCCATCCGATGCATCCGTACACGGTTGCATTGTTATCTGCGATTCCGGTACCGGACCGGAAACACAAGAAAGAAAAAATTGTTTTGGAGGGTGATCTGCCGAGCCCGGCGAATCCACCATCCGGCTGCGTGTTCCATACACGGTGTTATAAAGCACAGGACATCTGTAAAACAGAAGTCCCTGAGTTAAAAGATTGTGGAAATGGACATTGCTGTGCATGTCATTTCCCTGAATAAAATATTTTCACGGGGGAATTGAAAATGAAAATTACAGGAATTAAAGTAAAACAGGTTGAGGTACCGTTGATCGAACCATTTCGAATTTCACTTGGAGTTATCACCCATTCCCGGAGCGCTATTGTAGCTGTAGAGACGGATGAGGGACTTGTAGGATATGGTGAGGGCGCACCGGCCATATTGATCACTGGAGAAAGTTTGTCAGGGACAGCCGATGTCATTCATGCATTTGAAAATGAATTGATCGGCGTAGATCCGACGGACCTTGAAAAAGTATACTGGATCATGGACCGTACCGCAGCCCATTCCGGCAGCGCAAAAACAGCCGTTGATATTGCATGCTATGACCTGCTCGGAAAGAAAGCAGGACTTCCTGTGTATAAACTTTTAGGCGGTCATCAGAATTACATTGATACGGATATGACCGTTGGTATTGATACACCGGAAATTATGGCGGCAAAGGCGAAAAAACATGTGGAAGCCGGTTTTGATACCATCAAGACAAAAGTAGGAACGACCTTTTCAGAGGACCTGGCCCGGGTAAAAGCAATCCGTGAGGCTGTTGGTGATGATGTGAAGATTCGTGTAGATGCCAATCAGGCATGGCATGCAAAGGAAGCCGTTCGTTTGATTGAACGTCTGAATGAGTATGATATTGAACTGGTAGAACAGCCGGTACCATATCATGATATTGCCGGTCTTGAGTACGTTACAAAGCATTCCATCGTTCCAATCATGTCGGATGAGAGCTGCTTTAATTCAAAAGACGCCCTTCGTCTTGTAGAGCGTCGTGCCGTAGATTATTTAAACATTAAGCTGATGAAATGCGGCGGCATCCGCGAAGCATTGAAAATCAATGCCATCTGTGAAGCGGCCGGCATTGAATGTATGCTTGGCTGTATGGTGGAGGAAAGTAATCTGGGTATTACAGCCGCAGCCAGTCTTGGAGCTGCAACGAAAAATATTACTCGTGCGGATCTGGATGCGACCTTCACTTTGACAGACCTGCCTTTCAAGGGCGGCATGCGTGTTGCAAATACAAAGAGTCTTGTATTACCGGAAGAGCCGGGATTTGGTTTTATAGGATTTGAAAAATAATGGGGGAATAGACAAATGTATCAGGATTTATCATTTATGAGAATACCTCTGCCGGAGGATGTATTAAAGCTGAAAAGTTTTGGTGATTTTGAAGGCGCTCAGAAAATGATTCAGCACTTTTTGAGCAAGGATATTCCACAGTCGCTTCGTAAGCGCCTGGAGATTGAAGAAGATATCATCCGGGTAATGGGGAATGACGA
>CABRLU010000129.1 GCA_902471845.1 uncultured Lachnospiraceae bacterium
AGAATCCTTTAAAATCAAGGCTTCCCGGTATTTTGAATTTTTCACTGGAGATTGACCCACTTTTTATCGTTACAATAGTCTTTTTTGAACGATACAGCCAAAGCCGATGCTATTTCTTGCGCCAATACCGGACATCAGCGCCAGTTCAAGCATTTCAACGGAGCCATACAGCCGGAATCTGCCCTTCCATGCACGAATCTGAAAACCACTGTAGTAGGTTTTAACTTCCCGCAGACGTCCGAATGTATCCGGTAAAATTTTAAAATCTGCATTTTCCGGCTCCACGTCATAATAAGCTTTGTACTTACGCACAAGGTTATCTCTGAGCATCGTTGAAAAATCTTTTTCTGTCGGACTGTAAAAATAGGTCTTTTTGCGCCCATCGCCGGTCATCAGTGTGGAGTGTATCGTCACTGGTGAAAGGGTTTCCACCACACAGTCCCGATATTCTTCCATGACCAACTGGCAATCGACCAGTTGAAGCCAGACATGGCCCAACCGCAGAGGCCGGCGCACGCTCACCGTTTCGGCAATAATTGAATGGCCCTCATCTGAATAAAAAGTCAGGCATATCTGTATCGGCCCTGTAAAAATCAACTTTTTCTTCTCAGCCTGGTAAAAATGTTCACCCATCATATCGGAAAATGTATACATTTTGAAGGACCGCTTATCCCGCTGATATCCCCGGTCATGAAGGAAGGCTGAATATGCGCCGTCCCCAAGCCAGTTAAGCAGGGCGGCCTGTAATATTTTATTATAGTTTGCCGGAACCTGAACCGGCTCCTGACTGTAAAAAGTCAATAGATATTTCAACCTAATCCCCTCTTTTCCTCATCCGACGGTACAGGCAGTGTCTGCCTGATTTCCTCTGTCAGCTTATCAAAATCCACGACTTCTTCCCGGCCGAATATCCGGGCCTGATGATACTGTTTCGTGACAAACGAATCCATATCTTTCCTGAAAGCTTCAATTTCATCTTCATAGGATTTCTGTTTTCCATTAGTAAATCGACTAATCAATACAACTTTACTCCGACTACCGCCAATCTTTTCGCTCTGATATAAAGTTTCAAAAAAATCCATTTTAACACTGCCGCTTTTTTCTTCGCCCGTAATGGCAAATACAATCAATTGATATCCTTCGGAAACAAGAACGTCAAAACGTTCCCCGCCATTGGCGTCCTGAATCCACGGACGATACATGATATCGCCCCCAAATTTCAATCTTTCCTGAAATACCTCTTTAACAGCACAGCAGATATAATAGTAAAACCAGTCCTCCATAAAAAGTTTCCAGCAATCAAGCCCCTTTTCCCGCGCCTGATTTAATAAGGCGGCCATTTCCTCGCCATCACCACTGGTTTTCTCCGATGTGAAGCCCTCTTCTTCGTCATAACACAACCATTTATTTTTCCTGTTATACTTCCCAAGCAAATCCGTGTATTGTTTGAAACGTTCGCCCTTATCCGCAGCAGGTACAATAAAATCGCAAGCCTCCGTATCGTCTTTATATGTAACAGACTTGAAGTAGGTCGCATACTCTGAATTACAGATATCCGTCAAAAAAGTCTTCAAACTTAAATATTCCTGACAAAATGTGTCTTCGCTCGAAGCGGAAAGCAATCGAGCGGCAACAGACTTTATCTGTTTACAAAAACGCTCATCTTTAAGCAGATTTTTCACCAACTTATCCTCTGAGAGCTTTTCCTCGACCGCCATTCCATGAAGCTCAACCATCTCTTTGACTGTCAATGATACATTAGAAACAGGGAACTCCTTATACGTATAGGATTGCTCCGAAAAAAGGCAATTTAATTTCTGTTCTGATAAATAACACTCAACGCCCTTTTTTTGATTTTTTCGGCACCATTCCCTCATGGCCACCGTCGCATAAGTGGTCATCACCTTTGTTCCGCCTGTATGATTCAGTATCACGCCTTTCGGTTTTTCTTTATTTAAAATTTCTTTTATGCTTTTTTCAACTCTATACTGGGAAACCGCTCCGCCCCTTCCGGCTTTCGAATCCTGCAAACAAACAGCTTCCACCTTGCACGACTCAAACTTGCTTTTCATCGCCGCCATAAGCGCCTCTTTATAAACTTCTGTCTCTTTTGTATAAACCAGTAAATGGCTGGTCGGCACGAAAAGGCCATTCTGTTCTTTCTCAGACCGGCTCGCTTCATCCATCAAATAGGCTGCCTGAACGTAGCAGGGTATCGGATTTGAACCTACCAGAATAATATTCAGCCATTTCGACTCCTCTTTCATAACGAATCCTCCCCACAGTCATTTGGACATTCCGACCTCAGCAGTTCCCTCACAAGATTCTTCAACTTATCATAGTCCTTTACTTCATCTTTTCCCCATATTTCCACATGGTGATACTGTTCTCCACTGAATGAGCTTAATTCTTTCTTTAATGCTTCTCTGTTTTCAGCCCAGTTCACTGCGATGACCTGGCTATGGGTGCCGCCCAATATTTCTCCGCGGAAGACTGCCTCAAAAAATTTGTGCTTAGCCATCAGGGAATTATCATCAATCGTCAATGAAATCACCTTTAATTCAAAGCCCACCGACATGACGATATCCAGCTCAAAGCCCTTGTCCTTACTATCTCTTTTGACCTCAAGCGACCAGACCAGCTCCACCTCCGGCATATCCCCACCGCATCTCTCTTGTTCTTCTTCAACCGCATCCCGGACCGCCATGTAAACGTAATGTTCAAACCAGTCGTTGGTATACATGGACATACACTCTGAAATCTTATCTTGATTTCGTTGCTTTTTTGATAATGGCCCCATTTTCTGAAATAAATTAATCCAGCACCCTCCATAAGAAGGCGAACATGCCGTAAATCCATTTGCATAATGAAACCACCGACCATCCTGCTCCTGATCAAAGAGTTGCAAAATTTGGGGTTTTTTCACATTTGACGTATCATATTGAAAATCAGATGTACATATTTTCCCGGCCCTGTCCTTAAAATTCGGAAGATAACTCAACCTCGCAAACAATTTTAAATACAAGTCTCTGAATTCGTCATCGTTTAATATCTTTTTAGCAATCAATTTCAGGGCATCTTCAAAATCTGCCTGCTTACCGTCGTCCGCAGGCGCCTCCCCCATCGGCCGAACAAATAAAGCCCCGTTTTTGTTTACGCACTCCTTATAACCGTGAAGATATCCGATTTCCGCTACAGATAAATGCACAAAATATCCCAGATTTTTCTCTTTCGGATAAACGTCATATTTAGAATTGGCAGCTTCATTCCCACCGGAAATCGACCGCACGCAGTTCAGTTTTTTCGTTGCGTCGTCAAGATAACATTCAATCAGCTGAGCCGGATTTTCCCGACACCATTCCCGCAACGCAATCGTCGCATAAGTCGTCATGACCTTCGTTCCGCCCGTATTATTCAATATTACTATTACCCTATCTATGGACTCTTTCTCCATTTTATCATTCAGCCAGTTTGTTATCTTACCCCGAATATTCTCCTGTTCTGCTTTGCCTTCTGCTTCGCTCTCTAAATTAATCGTCGATAGGAGAGTTCCATTTGACCCATATTTATTCTGCAGCATTTCACAAATCCGGCTCATAAAATTCTGAGTAGCAACTGTATGAATAAAGACCTGCTCATTCGGTACGGGCAGCTCCTGGCAATCGCTTCGATATTGATTCATCAGATAGGCCGCCTGAACATAACAGGGCATGGGATTCGAGCCCACAAGCACCATATTTATTACCTTTATTACCATTCCTCTGTCCCTTCCCCACAAAATTTATATGTACATATATGTGATTTTTTCTTTCAAAGCCTCGCTGTCATAGGCTGCCGCGCCCACGGCCACATTCATTTCATCGGTTTCCCCCACCTGATATTTATTAAAAAGTTTGATTACTTTTACCGTCTCCTCATCCTGTTCTGCCGGTTCAAAACATAGCTTTTTAAAGAAATCTTCATATTCTCTGAATGCCCTTGTCTCTTTGCAGACCCAATATAGATATTTAGAAATCAAAGCCCACGGATGCTCAAAAAAGCTGTCTGCCTTTACCTGATAAGTCTCCTTTATGTGCTTGATCAGCATGCGAATCGCCTCTTTGCAGGAAGCGCTTTTATAGAATTCAAACACATAAACCGCCTTTATCCAGACATAAAGATTATAACGTACAAAGCCGCAGATATCACCTTCGATCAGTTTCAATATCTGCTCTCCTGGATTGTCTGACTGGAAATAAACAGAGCTCTCCCTCAGATAATCGTCTGTCTGCCCGGAAGCAATATAAGCATGCAGCAAATATCCCAGGGTGCGCAGCTTGTTGGCCTCGGTGTTAAATTCATCCATAGCCTTTCGGAAGCACTGCTCCGCATCCACATATTGTTCTGAAAAAGCATAAGCCTGTCCAAGAGAACTGTACATCTTTCCAAGCCATTCCAAACCGCTTCTGCTGTCATTTACTCCTGCCATTTCCGAGCTATCCACATCTGAAAAGTATTCACCGACAATTTCATTGATCGACGCCATCTGTGCCTGATAAGCTTTTTTGATATTTTCCGCATCCTGGAGCAGTATTTCATAAATGTCCACCAGCGGCTCATAGTCAAACTGATTAAAATAAATCTGGGCCGCCCGGTTCAGTGAGGATTCAAACTCTTCAATATTTACGGCATCCTTTAACTCTACCAGTCTCCGGAAATACTTTCTGGATTTCTCGATACTGCCCTGATGATTATAATACCGCAGGCTGAAATCATTTATTAAATATGCCTGACGTTTTGTCAAATCGTAATTCCCCTGTGTCACAATCTGCATCAAATGATCAACAATGTACTTACCCTTTCCATACAAGGCTTCACTGCGCATATAAATCTCCGCATCCGCAATATAACAGTCCATATTCTGTTTAAAGCTCTTCCGCTTCGCAGCCAGTATCTTTTTCTCCGCATCGCTCTTATTATCCAGCTTATTTGTGTAATCACTCAAAACACGACGGTCAAACCGCTGCACCCAGGTACCCATATAATAACTGCCAAATTCACTGGCGCTGTGTTCAATATCATAACGATAAGCAAAACATTCGGCCAGCCGACCTTCCTCATACGCCTCCATCATCTTTTTAAACAGACTGTCCACTTCGTCATACACCCAGAAATCAATAGAAACCGGCATATCTCTGCTGATTTTTTGCAGAACATCCCCATTTATGGCAAAGGCCTCATAGCCAACCTTTTGGTAAAAATATCTTTGAATATAATAGCAAATAATGTCCGCCAGATAATAAAAAGGCGAAATAGCTTTCGAATTGTTCGCCGTATAATTCAGGCTCTTACATTCCAGCTCAATGTCATTCACCGCCCGTTTATTAATTGCATTTCCTTCAAAATACTTTACAGCCAGAGCCGATTTAAAGGTGTTGATATTTGTCGCTGTCAAGTGCATCTTATTATTTCCATCGACCCACACATCGTTCAGATTCCGAATAGCCTGCCGCTGTTCATCGCTTAAATCGGCAGCAAGTACCGTCGGTGTTCTGGATGCAATTTTGAATATATTTTTTTCCACATCGTCATTAAATGAATAAAATGTAAAATTATAAACTAAAAGGGTGATTAACCGCTCGTATAAAACACCCGGGTTGTGAAAATCCACAATACTGATGTCTTTTGTCGCTTCCGATTCTTCATGGCTTCCGGTATTCTGCTTCGGATCAATAAAGGCAAATAGCCGGTATTGATTTTTATGCTCTATTAAATAACTTTTGACCTGTTTCAGAATTTCATTTTTAACCTTTGCAAGTAATTCCTTCTGATTCAGGATGATTTCTTTGTTATTCTGGTCGTAAAGCTTCAACGCCGACATATGAAAACTGTAGGGATAGACCATACGCGTTCCCGCCGGAAACTCCCCTGCAAACCTTTGACTGATATTTTTGCAAACGGACTGAAACATCTCTTCCAGATTTGCCTCTTCCTGACCAATCCGTTCTCCGGTAAATGTGCAGCCGCCAAGAAACTTTGCCTTTTCTTCTCTGCTCTCAAATTTTCCCGTCTCATCGATACAGATAATTCTTTTACTCATTTGCAAATATCTCCTTTACCTTTTCCCTGATTCGTCCAAACTCCTTCTCGTCCATATAAACGCCGCGGGGACTTCCTGCAATTCCCGGGTGACCTCCGGCCAGTTCTCCCCACAGTTCCCGCACGATATCTCTGGCAGAATGCCGCTGTCCGCCATCTTCAAAGGCCAGCGTTATACTGCCCTTTGTCTCGTTATAGGTCAGTGTCGCCTCTGCTGCCCGGTGATACTTTGGCGAATAATACTGAGCTGCGCAAAATGTCTGATCCGCCGTTCGAAAAACTCTCAGCTTTTCATCTTCATAAATCAATTTCTTTTCAACCCGTTCTGCCGCCTCTGCCGCCCAACAGATTCCCTGCTGAATCCGTTCTTCATCACCGCTTAATATACGTTCAAGAATGTCCCTACTTCTCTCTACTTCTTCCGTCACTTCTGTTATATCCTCGTATCTCGGGCTGAGCGCCGTCTGCTCATAGGCATACCAGGCATTTAATTGATTCTGAATTTTTTCAGAAAATTTATACATATGGTGAATACCGTGACAGTCCATGTATTCCGCCGCCTGCCAGAAAGCGCCGTCCTCCGGTTTATTTCCCATTAAAGCCAGACAGCCGCCTAAAGTATCCAAATCCAGATGACTGCACACAATCTGAGCCTCTTCATTTTCTAATTTGTGTGCCCTTTCGTCATTACATGGCGCCGGACAATGCGCATAGTCCTTTGTATGATGGGCCAGAGTTATCCTTTTTCCTTTAATCACCTGGTCTCCATACTCCGCTTCTACTGTGGCCTCCGGACAAATCCCCCGGCTTCTCAATTCCTCTTCCGTCAGATACTCCGGAACAATATATATATTCACTTTTCATCCCCCATTTAGCACTAATAATACTTATCGCGAACTCTGTTTCTTATATTATAATCACACTGAAT
>CABRLU010000130.1 GCA_902471845.1 uncultured Lachnospiraceae bacterium
GAAGATTTTTTATAATCACTTGCCGATGATACTTCAATTTCTGCACACGCCAACAGCCATCCCATACTGGGCCTGGTGCCGTTTCTCGACCAGTTGTTTTGGATAATGCACAAGCCCATGACTTTCATAAGGGTCATTAAAGTAATAACCATCATCGTCATAGCCAACCAAAAGCATACAATGTTCATTGGAAATCCAGGTAAAGTCCGCCCCTGTGTCCAGTAATTTCCATTCCGGTCCGACGATCGGTTCCCGCATATCGATGCAGGCCCAGAAAATCACTGGCATTCCCTTGTCTATATAACGTTCCAGGAGCTCATGAATCGGCGTTCCGGTTTCATCCACCGCTTTGTAAGTAATATCCAAAACTTCGCTATCTCCCTGAAATTTGGAAGCATATACTCTGAAAACTTTTTCCAGAGCCTTGCAGATGACCGGTGCATAACAGCCGAAATCATCTTCATTATAAGGGCTTCCGCAAAAATACTCTTTCGGGTCCGGCCCATAAAGTTGACCGTCCCGCATTTCAAATTCACGGCAATCCAGATATTTTTCAATGAATTCATCAACGGAAATCTCATAGCCTAAAAATCTCAGAAGCATCACTGTCGACGCACTTTCGCACCCGGTTGGATAACTGCCCTTCTGACTGATATAAGGCACATTGATTTTAATCATCAGCAACTGCCTTTCTGTCCTTTCCTTCTATATACTTCCGCATAAAGGTCAGTACGATCAATAAGATTGCCAGACTCAGTCCCAGAGTCACCCACCAGATTTTCACAAATCCGGCAATAACATAACCGACAATGCAAACCACCGCAACGACTGTCGCATACTGCATCTGGGTCGACACATGGTTAATATGATTACTCTGGGCTCCCGCGGAAGACATGACCGTCGTATCCGAAATCGGCGATACATGGTCGCCGCAAACAGCGCCGGCAAGGACTGCTGATACAGCAATGATCATCATTTCCAAACGGTCTGCTCCCGGGAACATGGCTATGACAATCGGTACAAGAATAGCAAAGGTTCCCCAACTTGTTCCTGTCGAAAAGGCCAGGAATATGGCAATCATAAACATGATGGCCGGAATAAATACACTGGCTGAGGTATTGCTTCCGACAACCCCTTCTACAAACTGAGCGATTCCAAGAGCGTCTCCCACACCCTTTAAGGACCAGGCAAAAATCAATATAGCTACCGCCGGGATCATCAGCTTAAAGCCTTCCACAAAACTGTCCATAAAGCCCTTAAAAGTAACTACCTTGCGCGGCAGATATAAAAACAGCATAAACAGAATCGTGAGCATGGTTGCAAAGATCAGACTTGTCTCAGCATCACAACCGGCAAAGGCCGTAATAATATCCGTTGCACCGTCCAGAAAGCCCGTATAGATCATCGCCCCGATGGCAGAAACAATCAAAACAGCTACTGGCAATACCAGGTCGAATACCCGTCCATTCTCTGAAACTTCTTCCGCCTTAATCTGTTCAAATTCTTCCGAGCCGCTGGTAAACAAATCCCCTTTGGCAGCATTTTGTTCATGCTTTTTCATCAATCCAAAATCAAATCCGGTAATAACAATATACAGTACCATCGCCAATGTCAGCAGCGCATACAGGTTGTACGGAATCGTCCGCAGAAACAGCTGAAATCCGGTAATTCCCGCATCCGCCGGTACATAGGAATTTACCGCAGCGGCCCAACTGGAGACCGGAGCGATAATACAGACCGGAGCCGCCGTTGCATCAATTATATAGGCCAGCTTTGCTCTGGATACTTTGAAGCGGTCTGTGACCGGACGCATAACAGAGCCAACAGTCAGACAGTTAAAATAATCGTCTACGAAGATCAGAACGCCTAACCCTGTCGTCGCCAGCATGGCGCTCTTCTTCGACTTAATCTTCGTTCCGGCCCACTTTCCATACGCCGCTGAACCTCCGGACTTGGCCATCAGGACGATGATCATACCAAGCAGTACATCAAAAATCAGAATATTCAAATTCATACTGCTCTTCATGATATCAAAAAATGCCACAAAGGCATTCCACGGCTGGAACCCGGTATACAGGAGCGCCCCAAAGGCCACGCCGATAAACAGAGAACTGTAAACCTCTTTTGTCACCAATGCCAGTATAATTGCCAAAAGCGGCGGCACCAGAGACCACCATGTACCGATAAACATCGCACCATCCATAAAAACATTTTCCCCCTTTTTCTTATGTACGTATTAAGTTTATTTTATCGGATTCTATAGAAATATACAATAGGAAAAAGTTCTCTCCGCAGAAACCTTAAACCGGCTTCTTACGAAGAGAACTTCTTAAGTTTTATTTTTCCGCAGATTCTGTTTCTGTCTGAGTTTCGGTCTCATCTACTGTTCCGGTTTCCGCTGTTGTCTCGTCCGCCGTACCTGTGACAGACTCGGACTCTGTCTCAGCTGCGTGCAAATAGTCAATATTGCCGCGTTTATCAACAACTTCCATGTCTGCGGTCAGATTTGTGATATATTCCTGCATTTTATTTGTTCGCAGAGTATTTTCAATATTCACATGCCATGCTTCTGCATTATCGCCTACAAAGTACATCACATGATAGCCATAATCCGTCTCGATAATCTCTGTATCTCCCGGTTTTCTTGCATCGTCAAAAATCCAGTCGTTAAAGGAAGCAACCATCTGGCCTTCCGTCACGGCTTCATACAGGCCGCCATTTGTATTCGAACCAGGATCTTCGCTGTTCGCTTCAGCCAATACTGCAAAGCTGTCCTCTGTGGCATCACCATTCTTCCACTCTGCATAAATATCTTCGGCCTTCTGTTTTGCCTCAGCTTTTGCATTTTCTTCGGCCGTTGCCTTTTCCTCATCCGTCATTTCATCGGTCGTCTCCGCGCTGGAACGAACCAGAATATGACGCACATCAACAGTCTTTGCATGGTCCAGATAACGGTCGATAAAGTAGACCACATAATAAGCATTTCCGGTAGTATCTTCAATCACGGTTGTGTCTCCGGCCTGACGTGCACTGTCAAACAGCCACTGAGCAACCCCTGTCGGAGAAATTGATGATTTCTTCGTATTTGTTTTTCGCAGTTCAACAGCCGTATCCGTCGCATAGTCTGCATATAAATCCTCAAAGGATGCCTCATCTGAAATCTGATTCAGCATCTCATCGGCCTTTTCTTTAGCTTCTGCCATAGCCGCTGCCTCTGCTGCTTCCTTCTCAGCCTCCTGAGCTGCCTTTTCCTCTTCACTCAGAGTTTCTGTCTCTCCGGCCGTCTCCGTTTCAGGAGCCGTCGTTTCCGTCTGATTGGCTGCTGTTTCACCAGCTGTTTCTGTTTCGCCATCAGCTTCTGTTTCTGCAGCGCTGGTTGTTGTTTCCTCTGCAGCTGCTGTTTCTTCCTCCGGCATATCTGCTGCAATTTTGCATGCCAGATAATCTACCGAGTCGTAATTGTCCTTATTTTCATCATAATAAGCCGACACTTCTGCATCAGTTACTTCTGTCGCATCCTCAATGCTGTTATAGTAAGCTGTAGCAATGCTGCTCTTTTCCACAAAGGATTTCACATTATCCATCGTAGCCAGCGTTCCATAAGAGGATTTCAGATAATCAGCCGCGCTCATATTCGCATTGGCAGCGCCAGTCTCGATGGATTCTACAAAAGCATCCACATCCGCCGATGCGTCATACTCGAATCCTTCCGCTTCCGCCGCATCTGTCAGCGCATATACCTGTTTCAACTGGGAAACAGCCTGCTGATCAAAATAATCCTTCCATGTCATACTCTCCATGTAGGCCTGCTCATCCAACGGTTTTGATAAATCCAGTCCCATATAGCTCAGATAATTGCCATAGTAGGAGTACAGATTATTGATGCCGCTATAATAATAATATTCATATTCCGACCGCTGAACGTCATGGTCTCCGACCGTCACATAGGTGCCGTGTTTGTCCTGATATCCCTCATAAAATTTCCATCCAAGCACACCAACGATGAGAAGCACGACAACCACACCGATAATCGCCGAATATCTGGCTTTTCTCTGCTGTCTCAGTTCCTCTTCCTTCCGACGCTGCATCTTTAAATCATACTTTGTCATCTTCTTTTCAGGCTTCTGTGAATTTACTCCGTCCGCCTGTCCATTTTGTTTTTTCCCTTTATCAGACATACTTTTTCCCACAGAACAAAATCTTAAATTCAGATCTCGACTGTGCCTCTCCTTCCTGAAATCATATATGTAATATTACAATATTTCCGAAAAAAATAACAGTAATTTCACAAAAAATACAAAGAATTCTCCCCGGCAAAAACCGTTTCAGGGTTTGACCGGAGAGAATTCTCTTATCCTTACAGTTTAAATGTTATCAACAGGTCTTCGGAATTAACCTTTTCACCTTCGGTGACAAAAATCTCATCTACCACGCCAGCAGTCTTTGAAACGATGGTCGTTTCAATCTTCATGGCTTCCACAACAAGAAGCGGTGTATTGACATCGACCTTATCGCCCTTCTTAACAAAGATCTGACATACTGTTCCTGGAATGGAGGAACCAATCTGTTTCGGATCAGATTTGTCTGCCTTCGGTTTCTGATTTACATGAACGATTTCATTCTTATCTTCAACCACAATCTCGCGGACAGCACCATTCACTTCAAAAGTCAATGTACATTTTCCTTCATCATTTGCCGCTGTTTTACTGATGTATTTGATGATCAATGTCTTACCCTGACCAATATTGACAATCGTCTCTTCTCTCGGTCTCAGGCCATAGAAGTAAACGTGGCTCTGAAGCTGAGATACATCGTTGTAAGCTTCCAGATGATTGCAGTAATCTTCGTATACCTTCGGATAAAGGGCATAGCTGACTGCTTTCTGACGGATTTCCAATGGTGTAAAGGATGACAGGTCAAATTTGCCTTTCAGGTAAGCTTCAATCTGTTTAATGTCCACGCTCTCCAGCAAGGTTCCCGGACGCACGCTGATCGGTTCAACACCTTTGAGAACAATCTTCTGGAATTCTTCCGGGAAGCCGCCGTCCGGCTGACCGATCATACCCTTGAAGTATTCCACAACTGATTCCGGATAGGAAAGGTCTTTTCCGGCGGTAAGGATATTATCTTTATCCAGGTTATTCTTGAACATGAAAATTGCCAGATCGCCAACAACTTTGGAGGTCGGCGTAACTTTTACAATATTTCCAAGCAGGTCATTGGCCTCTTTATAAAGGCGTTTGATATCATCAAATCGATCCTTTTCACCCATATCTTTGACCTGAGCCAAAAGGTTGGAATACTGGCCGCCAGGGATCTCATATTTATAGATTTCCGCATTCGGCGTACACATGCCGCTCTCAAACGGCTTATAAACCTCACGTACACGGGCATAATATTCGCTCAATTCATGAAGCTCCGTCAGATCAAGCCCTGTATCCCGCTCTGTTCCCTTCAATGTGGCAACGATCGTATTCATAGACGGCTGACTTGTAAGAGAACTCATCGACTCAATAGCCATATCCGCAATATCCACACCGGCTTCTGCAGCCATCAATACGGTGCTGACGCCGCTTCCCGTTGTGTCATGGGTATGTAAGTTCACCGGAATGTTCAATTCCTTTTTCAGCTCTGTAATCAGGGTCTTTGCCGCATATGGTTTCAAAAGTCCCGCCATATCTTTAATCGTCAGGATATGACAGCCCATGGCCTCGATCTCTTTTGCTTTCTTCATATAATAATCCAGCGTGTATTTCGTTTCATTTGGATCGGAAATATCACCTGTATAGCAGATAGCACCTTCAACGATCTTTCCGGTCTTCAGAGCTTCTTCCACCGGCATCTTCATATTTTCCATCCAGTTCAAGCTATCAAAAATACGGAACACATCAATGCCGCGGCCTGCGGAAACCTGAATAAATTCCTTAACCACATTATCCGGATAGTTACTGTAGCCAACCGCATTCGACGCACGAATCAGCATCTGAATCAATGTGTTTGGCATCAACTGACGCAATGTAGAAAGTCTGCGCCATGGAGATTCCTTCAAGAAACGATAAGCCGTATCATAGGTCGCTCCGCCCCAGGCTTCCGCTGAAAAAGCATTGGCAAGGAAGGCATTAGCCGCCGGTGCGGCATCAATGATATCTCTTGTACGCATACGGGTTGCAAACAGGGACTGCTGAGCATCTCGCATCGTCGTATCGGTCACATAAAGACGGTCTTCTCTGAGAATTTTCTGAGTAAATGCCTCAGCACCCAACTTCAGGAATTCGTCCCTTGCACCGTAAATCGGTTTCGCCGGATCAAATACCGGCGGACGATGAACATCCAGATAAGGTTTCTCTCCATTCTGAGGATTGACGATCTTATCACCGATAAATTCCAGAATCTTGGTTGCCCGGTCCTGAACCTTTCTCAGCTCATAAAGCTCCGGTGTTTCCTCGATAAATGTGGTATAGCATTTGCCTTCCTGGAAGGTCTCATGATTCAGCACATTGATCAGGAACTGAATATTTGTCTTAACGCCGCGGATACGCATCTCTTTCAGAGCACGCAGAGATTTGCGTATAGCGCCTTTAAATGTACGGTCATAGGAAATGACTTTAACAAGAAGACTGTCATAATACGGCAGAATTTCTGCTCCTGTATAGGCATTACCGCCATCCAGACGAAGACCATTACCTGAACCGGAACGATAAACGTTGATTCTTCCTGTATCCGGAAGGAAGTTGTTTGCCGGATCTTCTGTTGTAATACGGGTCTGAATGGAATAGCCGTTCAGATGTACCGCATCCTGGGACGGAATACCAATTTCTTCGGAATCAAGAGCATAGCCTTCGGCAATCATAATCTGAGACTGAACAATATCAATTCCTGTAACCATCTCGGAAACCGTATGTTCTACCTGAACTCTTGGATTCATCTCAATAAAATATGGTTGATTCTGGTCATCGACAAGGAATTCCAGTGTTCCGGCATTCCGGTA
>CABRLU010000131.1 GCA_902471845.1 uncultured Lachnospiraceae bacterium
GTGCCAACACAATGATTCTTGATGAGCCGACGAACCACCTGGACATGGAATCTATCACAGCCCTGAATAACGGTCTGATCAAATATCCGGGCGTCCTGCTCTTCACATCCCAGGACCACCAGTTCGTTCAGACAACGGCCAACCGAATCATGGAGATCACTCCGGGCGGCCTGATCGATAAACAGTGTACTTACGACGAATATCTGGAAAATGACGAACTGGCCAGAAAACGTCAGATCATGAATATGGATGAACAGATTGAAGATGAAAACGAAGAATAAATATCTGTAACCAAAAAGGCCCTTTATCCGCCAGTATACCGGCAGATAAAGAGCCTTTTTATCATTGGCACCTCCGCTTAAAACTCTTTCTTATTGAAAATACTCACGCTGATAAAATAGGAAATAAAATAAATTAAAACGGACATGATAACTCCCGCTGCTCCAAATATTGCCGCATGCTGCTCTATAAAATTCAAAACTGTTTCAGGAAGGTAGTCAGCCGCACCCAATATTAGAAAGACAGGAATCATAATAACTGCAATCATCAAAATCCGGGTTTTTTCAACCCCCAATTTAAAAATCATAGGAAGTAAAATGGAATAAATAATAAAAATGAGGCATAGTAATGTCGTCGCTACAGCGACCATCAGTATCAAGCCGTTGTTTTCCATCGGATGAATCCTGTTAATAATGAAGGAAAATATAGTACTTACCACAATTGCGCCTACTGCATAGATAACACAACTTGTATATTTCGACAAAACAACATCCTTCCGGCTTACAGGCATGGTCATGACAAATTTATCCCAACCGGCCACCGCATCATAACTCATGCCGGTAAAAACCAGCATACACATACTCATCGTTACCATGGCCTGAAAATAAATAGCAGAATCCAGATATACACTGAGCACACCAAAAAAGATAAATAAAAGTATATATTGTTTTAAAAAACGACGAAGTGTGTAATATTCTTTGACTAATAATCCACTCATATTATTTATCTCCCTTCACTTTAAATAAAAGAACATCTTCCAGTTTAATCCGATTGATCATAAAATCCGAATGCTTCTGTTTTATTCTTTCTCTCTGATTCACAAGTACATCACAGCTGTAAGCACCTCTGCTGACACCAACGATCATATCCGGATCAATGGACGCCAAATCCTCGGGACGGCACCGGACAATACCATACTCTTCCATAATCCGGTCTTTTTCTTCTGATAAGAAAATCTCACCTTTATGAATAAAAGTAATATAATCGGCAACCTTTTCCAAATCACTGGTAATATGGGAAGAAATCAAAACACTGTGCTCTTCATCCTGGATAAATTCCTGAAACATATCCAAAATCTCATCTCTGACAACCGGGTCCAGACCGCTGGTCGCCTCATCGAGAATCAAAAGCTTCGGATGATGAGCCATGGCAGCCACAATCATTAATTTCATTTTCATACCAGTTGAAAAATTTTTAATCGGCTTATTTCCCGGGATGTTAAAGGTTTTCAAAAGTCTCTGATAATATTTTTCATCCCAGTTCTGATAAATTTTTCCCATAAACTTACCGATTTCTTTGGCTCTCAGTGTCTCATGAAAACTGGCGCCATCGAGAACAACACCGATATCCTCCCGGATTTCTTTCCCTTTTTTTCGAAT
The DNA here is from genome assembly GCA_902471845.1 of uncultured Lachnospiraceae bacterium. Classification (GTDB taxonomy): domain Bacteria; phylum Bacillota; class Clostridia; order Lachnospirales; family Lachnospiraceae; genus Frisingicoccus. The sequence goes on from CABRLU010000131.1 coordinate 1,659, forward strand.
ATCCTTTCCGAGCACCCAAATGTTGCCGCTGTCCGTATGAATCAAATCAAGGATAGCCTTGATCGTCGTTGACTTTCCGGCGCCGTTTTCACCAATCAGTCCCATAATACATCCGCCCGGAACTTTAAAACTGACATCTTTTAAAGAAAATCCAGGATAGGTTTTATTTAAATTTTCCACTTCAATTAAATATTCCATCACTAATCCTCCTCATAGACCATCTGTATAATCTCCTGAAGCTCCTCACAGCTTATACTGCTGCTCCTGGCCAATCGAACCCCCTCCGTCAGTATCTCTTCAATCTTCCGGTACTTCTCTTCTTTCATCATCTCCATATTGGCATCGGCAACAAAACTGCCCCGGCCAACCATGGTGTGAATAAAGCCGTCCCGCTCCAGTTCCTCATAGGCCCGCTTTGTTGTAATCACACTGATATGCAGATCCTTTGCCAGGGCCCGCATGGAAGGAAGGGCATCTCCGCCTTTCAACTCTCCCCGCATGATCATATCTTTAATCTGACTTGTAATTTGTTCATAAATCGGCACATCGCCCGAATTGCTGATAAATATATTCACATTGTTACCTCCAATCTGCCGACACGTCTGCCCGCAAAGCTTTTATAATTGTGTTTAAAATTCATATTGTATATGCTTGATATATACAATATACCACTGTATATACACATTGTCAACAGCTAATTTCAATGGTTGTCTTTTCCTTCCAAAAAAGGTATACTGTATAATGTTAGGAGGATTTGAATTATGACTACACCACTCATTCCGCAGTTATCCCTTCTTGCCATGGGATTTACCGGTGTCTTATGTATCGCAGTTCCCATTGTTCTGCTGATTGTATTTAAAAACCGTTTTCAAGTAAAGGCAACACCCTTCTTTTTCGGCGCAATTACTTTTATTATTTTCGCCCTTGCTCTGGAAAGTTTTGCTCACGAATATTTTCTTTCGGGGACAACGGCGCTCAGTCGTGCCATCTTGAACAACCCGCTTCTTTACGCTGTCTACGGTGGTCTGACTGCCGGAATTTTTGAAGAATTTGGCCGTTTCTTCTGCATGATGACGGTCATGAAACGTTTTATGTACCAGCGGGAAAATTCTATTATTTATGGTATCGGCCATGGAGGCATTGAAGCCGTCATTCTCGGTTCTTTTACAATGCTTCAAAATCTCATGATTGCCATTGCTCTGAACGATTACGGCAGTGTAGAAGCCTACGCCAGTCAGTCCGGCAGTCCGGAAGCAGCCGCCAGCATTACTTCCCTGCTGAATACATTAATTGACACACCGGCTTCATCCTATATCCTTTCCGGCATTGAGCGAATGGCAGCCCTTGTTCTGCAGATTGCTTTATCCGTTCTTGTTTATAAAGCTGTTGTGCGCAAAAAATATGCCTATATTCTTATTCCTGTAGTTCTTCACGCACTGATTAATGTCATTGCCGCCTTCTACCAGACGGGCCTTATCACCAATCTGCTGCTGCTCGAAGCGATTGTCGTCATCTATGCCATTGCGGTAGCCATATTTGCCTACCGACAATACCAGTCGCTCCGTTATGAAGAATATTAGACGCTCTGTTGTAATAAAAAAGGTGCTTTACCCGATTTCTCAGGTAAAACACCTTTTTAAAATTCCATCCGTTTCGGAATAAACCGCCTGGCAAACTTACCTTCGCCTCTGGTCTTCACATAAAAATAACCAATCACTGAAAAGACAACTGCTCCGATAAAATTGACAAACAAGTCTTTCATCGTATCCAGCAGTCCAATATCCAAATATCCCTGTATTCCCAAATCCTGTCCATTGACCACCGTGCTCTGAATATTGTCGATACGAATCATCTGATTCAAGCCTTCCGGATTCAGCAGCACCGAATTGATACTTGTTACAATGGTATCCTTTTGCATGTCCATATGGAAAAATAAATCCATAGCACATTCAAAAAACTCCCACAAAACACCAATGGTCATTGAAAAGCAGAAGGCGACCAGCGCCATGAAAAATGGCGATAACTGGAAAGAGAATTTCTTATTCCGGTTTAAAATATCCACCATAGAAAAACCGATGGCCGCAGCCAGGAATCCATTCAACGTGTGCAGCATGGTATCCCAGAAAGGAAAGCGCACATAGAAAGACCGGATTTCTCCGAGAATCTCCGCAGAATAAATAAAGAGTAATATGATAACTTCCAGCGTATCCGGCACATCAATGTGGTAGTTTTTTTCCACAAAACTGGGAATCGTGAACAAAATCAACGTTAATATGCATAAAAAGAAATTTTCATAATTACCGTTAAAAAACTGGGCAACAGCTACCAAAATGACCGAAATCCGCAGCAGCATGTAAACCACAAAAAGTTTTTTATGTTCAGCAATATACTGTTTCATACTATTTTTTCGCATCAATCACCGACTCCAAAATCCGTATTCTCAAATAGAACTTCTACCGACGGGTCATCCACAAGCCATCCATATTCTTCAGCAAACCAACGGATTAACTCCGGATCCTTTTTCACATCCGTCGTGTTATCTGTATATACATTTATTGTACCCAATTTAAAATATTTTTTCAGGATTTCAATGTCCCTGGCAATCATTTCCCGTGTCTGGCCTTTGATTCCTACCATCAGACAAGGGGAATCAAAATAGGCCGCAACCTCTTCCGGTTCTTTAAAATCCGCATGTTTATTCAGATAGTTTTCTCTGAAATCATTGTCAAAGGTTTCCACACCGATCTTATACACAATAGGAATGCCAAAATACTCCCGCATTTCATCCAGCCGTCGTCGATACATCCAGTGACTTTCAAAAAACAGTTTCTTTATCCCGCACTTTTCAATCACTTTTTTTATATCCCGAAGAGTTTCCTCCGGCAGATCAAAACAACTGGCCGAATCGATAACTTCAAGCACACCAAACTCTCCGGTGACATTTGAAAGGACTTCCCGGTTCAGCCGGACCATCTCCGGAATATTTTTCGAATTATCATCGATATAATCACAGAAGCGACACTTCCCCCAGGCACAGGGTTTTGCCTTCAGCAAAACGATTTCTCTTTGATTTTTATTTGTAATCCGGCTATAACGCTCCATTTCTGCCTCCCCGAATTTTCATCTTCATCTCCGGTGTCAGCACCTTTAAGGCCGCTGCCACCAATAAAACCGCAATCAACTTATCCGCATAATCGGTCAATACCTGAACAAGAAAACAGCTCAGTGTCAGATTCATCCCCAGATTGCTCATTAAAACAACCAGATAGGAAGAGCCCGACGATGTGATTCCTCCAAAAAGAAATGCCGTAATCGCTGCACTGGCAATGGAAGTCGGCAGGGATACGGCCAGACCTCCAATCGGAAGCCGGTAACCCTGGAGCCACTTTGTTCGAAACATCAGTCCGGCCATCAATCCGGTTAAAACCTGTACCGGTGCATAGTATAAGGAGTAGATATCAAAAGTAATACCACTGATGAGACTTCCAAGCACGCCTGTAGCCACACCGTAAACCGGGCCTAAAAGAGCGCCGGATAACACGGTTCCCACCGAATCCAGATATATCGGCAGTCTCAGATTCAGTGCAATAAAGGCTCCCACAATGTTTAAAACAATTCCAAGTGCAACCATGCACTGTTTCAACGTTGTAAAATTTCTCCCGTTGCTCATCGAAGGACTCCCTCCCCTCTGATGCCAAACAAAGCTGTCATAAACTGGCGCATAAAACGCCGGGAATCCACTCCTGTCAGAACGCGACTATTGGCTTCTTTCCTCCAAAATCCTTTTTCATCAACAATGCTCTGACCGACAGATAAGCCTTCCGTTTCCACCGTCGTATAGGCATCAATGCCAGAACATAATTCTTTATCTAAAAAGTATCCGACGGCCAGCGGGTCATTAATGACACAGCCGTCAATGCCTTCCTGCTTCTTATGAAAATCCACATAAAACCGGGTAATCTTCACGATAAAATCCGCTTTCGCATCACCCAGGCGCTCAAGCTCCCGAATCATCTCCGGCGTCAGCACGATCTGCCGGGTCACATCCAGGCCAACCATTTCCACAGGACATTTTAAATGTTCAAAAACATATCTTGCTGCTTCCGGGTCCACCCAGTAGTTGAACTCGGCTACCGGTGAACAGTTTCCAAAGCTCTTAAAATTACCGCCCATAGACACAAGCCGTTCCAAATGCTCAAAAACCTCCGGCTTATATTCCAGTGCCATAGCGAGATTCGTAAGAGGACCAATGGCAATCACTGAAAGCGGTCCTTCCGACAGGGCCTTCAAAATAAAGCCTGCCCCATCCGGCAGATTGGCCATTTTCTGACGGCTGACTGCCCCAGGTTGTTCATCTTGCCCGAAACCACCCAAATGATCATATGGCCATTCACTTTCCGGGACCAGAGGTATCCCTGTCTCACCCAGACCATCCATACCGTGGGTATCCTGGGCCGTCACCAGAGGACGTTTCAACGGCACCGACGCTCCGGCAAACACCGGGATATCCGTCCGTCCCATCAGACGGCATACTTTTCTGGCATTTTCAACACCTATATCTGTCGGCACATTGCCGCAGACGACTGTAATGCCAATCACATCCAACGCTTCCGAAGACAGAGCATACATCAGGGCCAGACTGTCATCAATGCCCGGGTCACAATCAATAATTACCCTTTTTTTCATATTCATTCTCCTATCTTTGTAGATTCTTGGTTTTTTATCCTGGGAAGTTTACGAACCAGTCCAGGGAACATTTCCCTGATTTTATGAATAACTGAATTAGTATAACACATTTAGATAAAATTGTATATCTGATTTTTTAAGGGCGGAATCTATCCTATGTAAAGCTCATTATTTTTTCTTTCTGAGCAGGCTTTTTTTATTGCCATTGCAACAACCGAAACCATGGCGCTATTTACCTTACGGGCTGAATGAGGGCACCGGCTGACACATCGCATACAGGAAATACATTTTGCACCATCCGCAGTCCTGATTTTTTCCTTACTTATGGCCTGTGCCGGACAGACTTCGGCACACAAGCCGCAATTCGTACATTTATCATTTGCTTTTGGGACCAGACTGGCTACGCCGGCTTTCTTATACGGACGATTTCCGGGTATATGAATCATTTGAATGCAATCTGTATTATTGCAAAGTTTTTCTAAAATATTTTTTGAAATATTATGTAACTCCTCTTTATCTTGTCTGTCCGGTCTTCCTGAAGCATATTGATGCATAATCGAATGTTCCGCAATTGCCGAAACTGCTGCAATTACTTTAAATCCACTGTGTTTTGCAATGTCATTCAATTCA
>CABRLU010000132.1 GCA_902471845.1 uncultured Lachnospiraceae bacterium
TCGCATTTTTTGATAATATCAATTCCCATCTGGACGCAGATGACTATGCAAGCTTAGTTACAACAGATACCTATGGCGCCGGTGTGGAAGCAGCGAAAATCCTGGCACAGGAACTGAATGGTAAGGGACAGATTGCCATGTTTACATGGGCAACACCGAATTTAGGTAACCTTGCGAGATCCCAGGGATTCAGAGATTATATTGAAACAAACTTCCCGGATATCGAAATTGCAACTGAAGAATTTTATACAGATGCCAGCGACTGTGCATCATTGGCAGACGCCGTATTTGCAAAATATCCGGATATTGATGGAGCATTTGGACAGTGGGACGTACCGGCTGAAGGCGTTATCTCATCTGCACAGGGTAACGGACTGTCAAATGATTTTGTAGTTACCTGTGTTGACCTTGGTTATAATGTTGCAAGACTTATGGCTGAAGATGGAATGGTAAAAGGTATCGGCGCTCAGCAGCCATATAAAGATGGATACTATTCAATTTATGCAGGAGCACTGGATGCTGTTGGCGAAGAAGTTCCTAAGATGATTCTTATCGATCCGGTAAGTGTAACGAAAGATAACCTTGAAGAAGCATGGCCGATTATTTATGATGAAGACCTTCCGGATGATATTCAGTCCTTGTTAAAATAATACTTGATAATTGAAAAAGAGTAATTGGGCCACATGAAATGATGACGTATCGATGAATACAAAATTTCCTGTGGCCCTTTTGTTTAAATCAGCAGTATTGGGAGGAAAGAATAATGTATTGGCTTGGAATAGACCTTGGTACAAGTGGAATCAAGGCGGTTGTCATTAATGAAACCGGTGAAGTTGTAAGTATGGGATATGCAGAACAGAATGTGATCACCCCGAAATCCGGCTTTGCGGAGCAGAATCCGGAGGTATGGTGGGAAGCCTGTTGTTCGGCGGTGAAAATGGCTGTTTCAAAAGGGAATATATCGGGGATGGAAGTAAGGGCTATTGGATTTTCCGGGCAGATGCAGGGGCTGGTCCTGTTGGATTCAATGGGAAATGTTATTCGTAACTGTATTATATGGATGGACCAGAGGGCTGCTGATGAAGTTAAAGTTATTGACGAAATGTCCTGCAAAGCGGGAATAGATACACTGGATATTACGGCGAATGACTGCCTGCCTACATTTTGGGCGCCGAAGCTTCTGTGGATAAAAAAATATGAGCCGGAAACCTATGAAAAGATAAATAAAATATTGTTTCCAAAAGATTATCTCGCCTTTCGTATGACTGGAGAAATGGCGGCAGAGGTCAGTGATGGGTCTTTGTCCTTTCTTATGGATGTTCCATACCGCAGGTGGTCTCAGGAAATGTTTGAGCTTCTTGGAATTCCGAAATCTTTTGTTCCGAACAGACTGTTGGAGTCGACGGATATTGTCGGAGAACTTAAAGCGAGCGTTGCCGGAGAATGGGGATTAAAAGCGGGAATTCCTGTGATTATCGGAGGCGGCGACCAGATAGCGAATGGAATCGGCACAGGGATTATCCGGGAAGACGTTATGGGCGCATCGATCGGAACGTCCGCCGTGGTTTTCGGGTGCAGCAGAAAACCTTTTATCGATTATAATAAGCGGGCCATACAGAGTCTTTGCCATGGAATTCCGGATTTATGGTGTTATCTGGGGCTTTCGCTGACAGCCGGAGCATCCTTAAAGTGGATGCGGGATGTCATATTCAGAGAAAAAAAGGCTGAATTTGAAAAGCAGGGTAAGGAAATCTATGACTACATCACCAGTATTGCTTCAAAGGCCGCAGTGGGCAGCGGCGGAGTTTTGTTTTTGCCTTATTTCAACGGTGATTCTGCGCCGAATAATGATCCAAATGCCAGAGCCTGTTTCTTCGGTTTATCTTTAAATTCCGACATGCCGGAGTTGTGTCGGAGTGTCATGGAAGGGGTGGCCTTTTCGCTTCGGGAGACAATCGAAGTATGCCGTCAGACGGGAAAAAATATTGACACGATTCGTGTGTCCGGCGGCGGTTCCAAAAGTCGGCTTTGGCGGCAGATTCAGGCGGATATTTTTGATGCGTCTATAGCGACCATGTCGGTAGAGGAAGGTCCGGCCTGTGGAGCGGCGATTATGGCTGCGGTGGGCAGTGGATATTTTTCATCGGTCATGGAAGGGTGCGATGCAATCGTTCGTGTTAAAGATACGATTGAACCGATCAGAGAAAATGTAGAAATATACGATGAATATTTTCATTTATACCGCTCATTATACAAAGATTTAAGACAGTCATTTAAAGAGAGAGCAGCATTGATATAAATTAGGATGAAGAAGTTTAGTACATCATTGACAAATGTTAGAACAAATGTTAATATGTAATCAGGATACATTTTATAATGCAAGGAGGAAGCGACGGAGAATGGAACACAGTAAAGAATTATATGAGCAGATGTGGCTTAAGATGAATTTGTCCCGGGAATTTGAAGAGGAAGTACAATGGCTGTTTTCTAAGGGGCTTGTACACGGGACAACACATTTGGGTGTCGGTGAGGAAGCAACGGCCGTAGGTTCAATACTTGCGCTGAAAGCACAGGATTATGTATTTGGTACCCATCGGGGACATAATCAGGCCATTACAAAAGGAGTAAATATCAATCATATGATGGCTGAAATCCTGGCAAGAGCCACCGGAGTGTGCAAAGGAAAAGGCGGTTCAATGCACATAGCAGATCCTGACATACATTATTTTGGAGCGGATGGCGTTCTGGGAACAAGTGCAGTTATGTGCTGTGGGGCCGGAATATCGATTAAAAAGAAAAAAGAAGAAGACAGAATTGCAGTGGTATTCTTTGGTGATGGTTCCTCGAATGAGGGAGCTGTATTTGAAGCCTTTAATCTGGCGTCTGTCTGGAATCTGCCGGTATTATTTATCTGTGTGAATAATACCTACGGAATGTCGACACCGATTGCTAAAGTAATGAAAGATACGGATATTTCAAAACGTGCTATTCCTTTTGGCATGCCGTCGAAATCGATCAACGGAAACAATGTTTTGGAAGTGTATGACACAATTAAAGAGGCCAGGGAATATGTATTAAGCAACGGACCGATGTTGGTGGTTGAGAATACCTATAGAATTTCCGGACATTCCAAGAGCGATGGTAATTTGTATAGGACAAAAGAAGAAATTAACGCATGGAAAGAGAAATGCCCGATTAAATATTTTAGGAAATTCTTAGTTGATAATAAATTATTTACGGATGAAGAGTTAGATCAGATTGCGGAGGATGCAAAAAATCAGATACAGGAAGCTGTTGAATATGCGAAAAACAGTCCGGAACCTTCCGTAGATGATATTTATGAAGATGTATATGCGTGAAAGGAGAAAAAATGAGCGAGATAACTTATGCGCAGGCAATTAATGATGCAATTTCAGAAGAAATGCGAAAAGATGATACCGTGTTTATGATGGGAGAAGATATCGGATTATATTGCGGAGCCTTTGGTGTATCAAGAGGAATGGTTCAGGAATTCGGTGAAGACCGGATCATCGACACACCGATTGCAGAACAGGCTTATGTTGGCGCCGGTGTTGGTGCGGCCATGACAGGTTTGAGACCGATTGTAGAGTTGATGTTTTCAGATTTCATGTGTGTATGTTTTGATGAATTAGTGAATGAAGCGGCAAAATTGCGTTTCATGTTCGGTGGAAAGGTAAAAATACCACTGGTTATGCGGGCGGCTTCCGGTGCAGGAACAGGCGCTGCCGCACAGCATTCTCAAAGTCTTGAAGCTTGTCTTGCACATTTCCCGGGACTTAAAGTCGTTATCCCATCCACACCATATGATGCGAAGGGATTGATGAAATCCGCTATTCATGATGATAATCCGGTCATGTTTCTTGAACAGAAAAAGCTTTACCGGACAAAAGGCGAAGTGTCGGAAGAAGATTATGAAATACCGCTTGGGGTTGCGGATATTAAACGAGAAGGCAAAGACTGTACGATTGTTACGTATGGAAGAATGGTTCAGGTTTGTCTGGAAGCAGCAGATGCACTGGAAAAAGAAGGTATTAATATAGAAGTCATTGATATTCGAAGTCTTCTTCCATTAGATACGGACACAATTATTCAATCTGTAAAAAAGACGAAACATGTATTGATCGTGCATGAAGCTGTTCAGTTTGGTGGATTCGGAGGAGAAATCTGCGGTCAGATTGCTGACAGCGAGGCATTTTACTATTTAGATGCACCGATTAAGCGGCTTGGGGGAAAGAGTACGCCGATTCCATTTAATCCGAAGCTGGAAGCCGAGACATTCCCTACGGTGGAAAAGGTTATACGTGCCGTGAAAGAGCTGGTTTAAGGAGGAAGACTATGATTGAAATTTTCATGCCGAAGGCCGGAATGGATATGCAGGAAGGTACTTTGATTCGGTGGTTAAAAAATATTGGGGATGAAGTAGAAAAAGACGAGCCAATCATGGAGATTGAAACGGATAAGATAACGATGGAAGCGGAAGCTCCGGGTTCAGGTATATTTTTAAGTAAATTGGTTGATGACGGCGCAGTGGTTCCCGTACTTACTGTTATCGGTTATATCGGAGAAAAAGGGGAACAGCCGCCGGAAGCCCCGGCAGTGGAGGCAACCAACCCGTCGACAGAGAAAGTGGTCGAGGCTCCAATTCCTGCAGAAGCCCCGGTTAAAATGGAAGAAAGTGTCAAAAACGGCCAGGAAATTTTGGCGACGCCTTATGCTAAAAAACTTGCTGCTGAAACAGGAGTTGATTTAAAAGATGTTCAGGCCGATTCCAGAGGCATCATCCGTGCCAAAGAAGTTTTAGCAACGCCATTGGCCAAACGGGCAGCGGATGAAGCGGGCGTAGATCTTGCTGGTGTACCGGGTTCAGGTTTCAATGGTAAGATTGTAAAAGCAGATGTGGAAAAATATGCTGCTCAGCCAGAAGGAGAAAGAAGTGTAAATATTTCTGCTGCCGAAATGAATTTCAGGACCGTAGAAACACGAAAACCGCTGAAGGGACTCCGAAAAGTTGTGGGACAGAGAATGTTTGAAAGCTACAGTCAGGTGCCTACGGTGATGCAGAGCATGAAGGTAGATATGACAGAGCTGATCCTGTTCAGAAAGAAAATTAATGAGGGGCGTAAAGAAAAAGTTTCTCTGAATGATTTCATTATTAAAGCGACAGCCATTGCTGTGAAAGAACTGCCTCATGTGCGGACGATGATTGTGGGAGACGAGCTTGTTACCTATGCGGAAGCAAATATCGGTTTTGCTGTGGCAGTTGATGGCGGTTTATTCGTTCCTGTTATAAAGAATGCCGATGTTTTATCCGTCAGAGAGATTTCCAGACAGGCGAAGAATCTGGCGGCAGCGGCCCGAGAAGGAAAGATTCGGCCGGATGACTGCACGGGTGCGACATTTACCATTTCCAATATGGGAATGTTTGATGTATTTACATTTAATCCGATCATTAATCAGCCGGAAAGCGGTATCCTCGGAATTACAGGAATCGAGGATGTATTAAAGATGCGGGACGGTAATGTAGTCGTGCGTCAGGAAGCGGTGCTTTGTATGAGTTATGACCACCGGGTTATGGATGGTGTCGGTTCGGCTCAGTTAAAGAAACGGGTGAAGGAATTAATCGAACATCCGTTAGACATACTTATTTAAACAGACGGAAATGGAGAAGTGTATGGACAATTATGATATTGCAGTAATCGGCGGTGGACCGGCAGGATATGTAGCGGCTATCAAAGGCGCCCAACTGGGCGGACATGTCGTTCTGTTTGAAAAGGATACGGTTGGCGGAACCTGTTTAAACAGAGGGTGTATACCTACAAAAACATTTTTGAAAGGCGCTGAAATTATCCATACGATTCAGATGGCCGGAAACTATGGAATTGAGAATGACAGCAGTTTTTCCGTAGATATGGGGAAAGCGGTTGAAAATAAAAACCATATTGTAAAGCAGCTGACTTCCGGTGTGGCCGCACTGCTGAAATCCAATGCTGTGGATATATGTTATGGTGAAGCAGTTCTGGTTGATGAGCATACGATCGAATGCGGGAACAAGCTGTATAAGGCGGAAAATATTCTATTGTGCGGAGGTTCAAAGACGAATAAAATTCCGATTCCAGGGATTGAGAACGCGAATGTTTTTACAAGTGATGAAATTTTGGATATTACAGAGCTGCCGAAAAGGTTAGCGATCATCGGCGGCGGTGTGATCGGATGTGAGATCGGGGCAGCCTTTGCATATTATGGAAGTAAGGTTACAATGATTGAGGCCGAAGAAAGACTGCTGCCATTTATGGATAAAGATATTTCTGCCGCCTTGGAAGAAACATTCGGAAAACTTGGTATAGAGATACACACTTCCACGAAGGTGGAAAGCATAAGCGCTGAAAAAGGATGCCGTGTCATCTGCAATGGAGGAACGACTGTCGAGGCGGATAAGGTGTTGATTTCCATCGGAAGAAAGCCAGATTTAAATTGTCTGGGGATATTAAAGAACAGAATTCAGCAGGAGAGAGGTTTTGTAGCTGCGGATGAATATATGCGGACGAATATCCCGAATATTTATGCGGCAGGAGATATTACAGGAAAGAGCATGCTGGCCCACTCAGCTTTTAAAATGGGTGAGACAGCAGCCAGAAATGCCATGGGCGGTAATGAAAAATGCCTCTTAAAAACGGTGCCGAGTTGTGTTTATACCCTGCCGGAATGCGCCAGCGTTGGGCTGACCGAACAGAAAGTGAAAGAAATTTATGGCAGCGAAGAGATCGCGATTGGCAAATTTCCATTCAGGGCCAATGGACGTTCCCTGGCTTCAGGGACATCAGAAGGATTTGTGAAGGTCATTGTTCACAAACAGTATAATGAAATTCTGGGAGTACATATATTTGGATTTTCTGCTGCAGAAATGATATCCGAAGCCACATCTTT
>CABRLU010000133.1 GCA_902471845.1 uncultured Lachnospiraceae bacterium
TGTCAGCCATGCCTCTAATCTATTATGTATCTTTCCATCTTCATTCTGCTGTTTTTTCCTGAAGATGTCAAGAGGTATATAAATAAATTTCTGAGGCATTTTAAACTCAATTCCTGTATCTGACTTCTGTTCAAAACAATGGCGATAAACACCAGGATAGACCTGAAATTCTTTCGGACTATGTTCAAAAAGGACAATCGTATAGACCGTCTGGATGTCCCGGTAACTGAACCCTTTCTTTTTCTCATCCCGAAGTCTCTTATACTGTCGAAGCAACAAATCTGCTGAATAGCAGGCGCTACGCTGTCCGGGAAATAAGTAACCGATTTTCTGCACTTCAACGTTCGCTATCCCACCACTCTCAAACTCCACAACAATGTCCATAATCAGCAATGAACTTTCATCTGTAAGCCGGGTAGATTCATTTGGAAGTACACTCATCACGTGTACAGAATCTTTCAGAATCACCGAAAGAAACGAATTCAGTCTATGCGGCGCATATTCCGGATTCATGACCTCTTTGAAAAATGCATCATAGAGCATCTTAACACCCCGGACACCGGTACAAATATCCAGAAATTCTTTCTGTTCCTCCGGTTTCCAGCTTTCAAATGTTGCTTTCAAATTCTTTTGTTTATTCATCTGTTTCAGAATCTCCCCTCTGCTCTGTATCATCGGAAAACATTCCTTTAAGCTTTGCGGCATAATCATTTCTCCCTTCTTCTAATGGTCGTTATTTTCCCGTTCATTTTGGATGACTGCTTTGAATAAAAGCTTTTGAAATAAAAAGAATTTAAATATCGGTCAACCAGAGAGGTTTCCCGGATAAATCTATACTATCATAATACCAGAGACTGTTTCAATCATCATTCGTCGACAAAAATCCTGCTGAACAGGCAAAAAAATGCTGCCGCACCTGTGATTTACTGATCACTGATGCGACAGCGCCATTTTAATCTTTATAGGAAGATACAATCGTCTTCTTTGAGAGACAGATATACATCCGTATTATTTTCAATCAAGGTAGCCTTTTTGAATAATACGTCCACATCTACCTGCTTATCACCGCAAAGTACTGCATAACGAAGTACATTTCCATGCGGAAGGCTGACGGAAACTCTTCCTTTCATCGTCAAATAACCTTCTTTTTCTATCGGTTGGGTACTGATTTCCACAATTTCCGGACGGAAAGCCACGTCTTTGGCATCCGCCTGTTTTCCGGTCAATTTCTGGAAATCCTCCATCGGCATGATATTGTAATGACCAATAAAGGTTGCCGCAAATTTGGATACCGGCTGTGTATACATCTGGGTCGGTGCGGCCGACTGTTCAATCTTGCCTTTATACATCAGATGAATCACATCGGACATAACCATCGCCTCATCCTGGTCATGAGTTACGAAAATCGCCGTAATATTCATTTCCTTCTGAATACGGCGGATTTCCACCTGAAGCGAATGACGAAGCAAGGCATCAATGGCCGACAATGGTTCATCAAGAAGTAATACCTTCGGATGAGTTACCATCGCACGGGCCAGGGCAGCTCGCTGCTGCTGACCACCGGACATCTGAGCCGGATAATGGTGCAGATGATCGGACAGACCAACAATGTCCACCATTTCCTCCACCCGTTTTGTGATTTCTTCCTTCGGAACCTTTTTTAATTTAAGGCCAAAGGCCACATTCTGGGCCACGTCCATATTCGGGAAAAGGCTGTACTGCTGGAATACCATACCAATATCTCTGTCTTTCGGATTAACATTGGTAATATCCTTGCCATCGAGATACACTTTGCCGGAGGTCACTGTTTCCAATCCCGACAGACACCGGAGCAATGTACTTTTTCCGCAGCCGGAAGGTCCAAGAAGCGTTACCAACTGTCCCTTTTCCACCTCCAGGTCAATATTCTTCAAAACTTCATTCTTTCCAAAACTCTTACTTATATTTTCAAATCGAATATATGACATTTCTCATCACTCCTTTATTTTTTCTGTACTCTGTTTTTACCTTCACGGCTCTTCAGGAATAATACGATCGCCGTGATGACAAAGGTTACGAACATAATAATTACAAATACAGCACTGGCTTTTGTACTATCACTCTTCATTGTCTGATAAAGGAATATCTGCATATTCGGAGCGGATGTTCCGGCAAGATTTCGAATCAGAACATAATCACCAAAGATGATACCAACAGCCAAAAGCGATGATACAATAATTGCTGAAATAATATTCGGTACAACAACTCTGAAAAAAGCATAAATCTTTGAAGCTCCGAGCATCTCAGCCGCTTCAATCAATGTTACCATATTTACAGCACGCATTCCGTTTCGAATACCCTGATAAATATAAGGTAAGATTACGATACAGTATGCTCCCATCAGCATCACCATACGATTGCTGAGAACCGACTTTGTTCCTACATATAAGGACAAAATGCTGACAGAAAGAATAACCCCCTGAATGGTATATGGAATCATACAGATAATCTGTACATATTTTTCAAGTTTAGGAAAATAAATTGTTGTTACAAACAGAGCCAGTAAGACAATAACGATCGTCAATAAAATCGGTACAATACACATTCCGACCGAACGTCCCACCGACGCCAGGAAATTAGGGTCTGAGAACAACGATGTATAGTTGCCAATACTAAAGCCTTCCGGAAGGATACCCGTCCATTTTTTGAATAAGGAATAAATGATGGATATAACCAGAGGAATTAACAAATAGATCATGACAAGCAGCATAACGGCTATAGAACCTGCACTTTTTTTCTTCATTTTCTACGGCCTCCCTTCTGGAACTGTCTGCTCAAACCATTGGTAATGAGAATCATAATTACCATGATCACCATCATCACAACGGACAACGCGCCGCCGAGACCGGCACGAATCTTTACCTCACCTGTGAAGCATCCTGCAATCTGAACTGGCAGAAGGGCGATATTATCCATCATCAACGCATAAATTGTTGCGTAAGCAGCCAGCGCATTGGCAAACAAAACGCTGAACGTGCTGAGAATACTTGGCATCAATACAGGGATTCCAACTTTTTTCCAGAAAACCCCCTGTGTGCCGCCTAAAAGGGTACATGCTTCTTTCCACTGCTTCTGCACACCGTCAAAAGCCGGTATCAAAAGAAGAGTGGACAGTGGAATCTGAAAATAGATATAAATAAGGCTCATGCCATTCATTGTATACAGATTATAATTCGCCAGCATATCAATGCCGAATTCTTTACCGATACTTACAACCAGTCCGGCATTTCCCAAAAGAATCATATAGGCAAAAGCCAGCGGAATTCCGGCAAAGTTAGACACCATATTCAACACGGTCATAAATATATGATTCATCCGTCCCTGATGCTGATGAGCGGCCCGTGCCCCGAGAAAGGCAATAATGATACCTATGATTGCCGATGTCAATGATATTTTCAAACTGTTAATAATCGCTTTTTGATAAATTAATTTTGAAAACACAGCCTGATAGTTTTCGAGCGTAAAGCCTGTTCCCCCATCGGGCTGAAAACTCTTTAGAATGACTGTAAGCAAAGGTACAATCTCATAGAGCATCGCAACGATCAAGAATGGCACTAACGCAAGTAAATATATATACGTTTTCCTTTTCATTTAATTCAACTCCTGTCTGATGCTATCTTTTTTTACCTGGATGCGCCAGATTCCTGTTTTATAATCTAAAAATGGGGGTGCAGGAATTTGCACCCCCATAAACGAACTCAGATTAGATTATAATAATTACTGTACAAGCAGCGGAGCGACTTCTTCTTCCCAACGTGTTTTAGCTGTTTCACAAGCTGCGGAATATGCATCTGCATCTGAAATCAGAACTGCATTTGCAACTTCTTCTTTGCTGATAACCTGATCTGCATATTCTTCTGCGATTTCAAAATCTTCTCTTGTAGGAATAGCACCAGCCAGAGCCAGATATGTCTGACCTTCATCACTGAACATTACTTCTCTTGTCAAAGCTGCTGCGTTTGGATGAGGTGCGTATTTATTGATAACAGATGCGTATCCGTTCTGGAGAGAACCATCGGATGGAACAACTGCTTTCATGTTATACTGGTCAATATTCTTGCTGTAAGGAATACCCTGGAAGCTCCATACAACACCAACTGCGATTTCACCGGATTCGAAGTTAGCCTGTGTAATATCCAGTGTGTTAACTCTTCCTGCTTCAGCCATTTCTGTCCAGAATTCAAAAGCTGGTTCAAGGTTATTCATGTCACCGCCGAATGCGTAAGCAGATGCGATAAATGCGCCCTGTGCATTACCACCGGTAAGAGGTCCAAGGGCAACTTTGTAGTCGCCTTCACGGATATCCTGCCAGGATGTCGGTACTTTATCAACCTGATCTGTATTTACAAGGAATGTGGTAACACCTGTGTAGGCAACCATCCACTTGCCGTCTTCGCCTTTAGCCCAATCCGGAACGCTGTCCCAATAGGATGTTTTGTATCCCTGAACAAGGTCTTCGGAAATTGCCTGACCTGCAAAGCCATAACCAACGTCACCCATATCTTTTGTTCCGTTTTCTCCTTCTGTTTTGAACATCTGTAATTCTTCAGAAGAACTCATATCCGTATCATTATGAGCAATACCATATGTATCATTCATTGCCTGCCATAATGAACCCCAGTCTGCCCATTCATCCGGCATACCAACAGATTCTACATGGCCTTCTGCTTTAGCATTTTCAGTGATTTCGTCCAATGTTAAAGCATTCAGATCAACAGCGCCCTCTGCTGATGCAGTTGTCTCGGCACCGGATTCAGCCGTTGTTTCTGCGGTTGTCTCGGCCTTTGTCTCTTTACTTCCGCCGCCGCAGCCAACCAATGCCAGGCACATTGCTCCAGTCAAAGCAACTGCCAATGATTTTTTAGTCATTCTTTTCATAGTTTCTCCTCCTTTTTTATGGACCTTTCTCGTAAAAGCCCTTATAAACTATAAAAAGAGCCGAAAGGAACACCTCTTTGACATTCTCTCTCCAACTCTAACGTCAAAGTTATTCTATCATAAATTGTCCGAATTGTAAACTAATGATTGTTTATTTTCCACAATCTTTTGGAATTTTTAACATATTTTATATATACATGTTATATTTTGGGCAATTTCCATGCCAATTTTTTACATCAGTTGAAAATCCTCCGCTTTTTATGTTAAATTTTTTTAACATTCTGATTTGTCTAAATTTTCACAATATAGTAAAAGGCATAAAGACGTCTCTACACGCCTTTATGCCTTTTAAAATTTGCACAATTCTATTTTATTTTTTTAAACTGCTCTGACGATGGATAATCTCATGGCGTCCCGGTCCGTTGGAAACCATTGTAATCGGAACTTCCAGCTCTTTTTCGATAAACTCAATATAGTTCCGGCAGTTTTCCGGGAGGTCTTCGTATTTTGTAATACCGCGAATCTCTGTTTTCCAGCCAGGCAGCGTCGTATATACCGGTTTTGCCTTTTTAAGCTGCGGTGTAGCCGGAAAATCCCGTGTCACTTCACCGTCAATCTCATATCCAACACAAATCGGCAATTCATCCAGGTAACCGAGAACATCCAGAACAGTCAATGCCACTTCTGTCGCGCCCTGCATACGGCATCCATATCTGGAAGCTACTGCATCAAACCATCCCATACGTCTCGGACGTCCGGTCGTCGCACCGAACTCACCGCCATCGCCGCCGCGTCGGCGAAGTTCATCGGCCTCATCTCCAAAAATTTCGGATACAAATTCACCGGCGCCCACTGCGCTGGAATAAGCCTTTACGACAGTGACCACATCTTTAATCTCGTATCCCGGAATACCGGCGCCAATGGCACCGTAGGATGCCAGTGTGGATGAGGATGTGACCATCGGATAAATACCAAAATCCGGATCCTTCAGGGAACCAAGCTGACCTTCCAGTAAGATCTTTTTACCTTCTTTAATGGCATCCCGCAGGAATACGGAAACATCGCATACAAATGGACGAATCATCTCTCTGTATTTCAAAAGTTCCTGGAAAATCTCTTCCGGATCGATCGGAGCTTTATGATATAAATGTTCCACAAGAACATTTTTTGTTTCCAGTACCTGATAAACCTTTTCTTTTAACACGGCTTCATCTTCAAAAAGTTCATTGACCTGGAAGCCAATTTTTGCATATTTATCTGAATAAAATGGTGCAATACCGGATTTTGTGGAGCCAAAGGATTTGCCTCCCAGACGTTCTTCCTCATACTGGTCAAACAGAACATGGTACGGCATAAGAATCTGTGCCCGGTCCGACACAAGAATCTTCGGCTGCGGAACTCCATGTTTCACCAGAGAATCAATCTCATCAACCAAATTCTGAATATTCAAAGCCACACCATTACCAATGACGCTGGTTGTGTGGTTATAAAACACGCCTGATGGAAGGATATGAAGGGCAAATTTGCCATAGTCGTTAATAATAGTATGACCCGCATTGCTTCCGCCCTGAAATCTGACAATAATATCGGATTCTTCCGCAAGCATATCGGTAATCTTACCTTTTCCTTCATCTCCCCAGTTTGCGCCAACGATTGCTTTAACCATAATTAAATCTCAGCTCCTTAAAAGTATTCGTACAACAACTGTAAACGATGATACGTTTACATACTCTTACATTTTATGCTATAACCCGCAAAAAGTAAAGCTAAAAATGCGGCCAGGGAAAATTCCCTGACCGCAAAGCCATTTCTTTATTCAGAAAAAGAATTAATATTTGAAGAATCCTTCGCCAGTCTTTCTTCCAAGTTTGCCGCCGCGAACCATCTGTCTCATCAGACGGGAAGCGCGATATTTGGA
>CABRLU010000134.1 GCA_902471845.1 uncultured Lachnospiraceae bacterium
GTGTTGCAGTTCCACCGCCTCCTGTCGTACCACCGCCGGAATCCAATGCAAGTGCAGCCACAGGGAACACTGAAAAACTCTGAATATGGAACGTAATGCTGTTTCCGGATACTTTAATCTGTTTCACACCAGTTGAGGCGGCGCTGCCGTCAGAGATTTCCATGCCACTAACTTGCCCATTTGCTTTCTTATAATGTCCGACATACAAATTCCCATTACCAGAAGGCCATCCTTCCGGCGCGCTACCATAAGTCAACGTCACCTGCAGATTAACGTTGCCCTCCGGTATATATTCCCCCTCTGTCCCCTCTTTTGTGAGGTATATGTGATACATATGAAGAAAGTCAAAACCTTCTCCACTTATGGTTGACGAGGTTACACTCTCAAGGTCTGTAATCATCGCATCATAGTAATTCTGATAATCGGATTCCGAACTGCTGTAATCTTCCACATGGAGCGTAACATCATCGGCAAGGACCTTTTTATTCCCTTTGACCGTTACGGTATAGTCCTGGCCTGCAGCTTCTTTTTCGACCTCATCTTCCTCATCAGAACCGCCGTTATCTGTGACGATGACCGTAAATGTTTCGGTTTTATTGTTTTTATATTGATGGGTAATCGTAACTGTTCCGACAGCAACTCCGGTCACCACCGCATTATTTTCGCTTGCTTCAATAGACACACATTCTTCCGGGCTGGCATTCCAGATATTTTTATTTCCACTACTGCCTCCCAGTTTCACTGTACCACCAATGTGAATTGTCTTACTTTCACCCGCACTGATTGTTCCATAATCAGAAAATGATTTTGTTTCAAAGCTGGACGTGACATATCCATTCGGTTCCTGAGTCTGTTCAACTTCGGATATGACTTCGGTCCCTTCACTGGTCGCATGTGTAATGATGATATCTTCTTCGTTTTCGATAATGTCAGCCGATTGTGAAATTTCAACCTTGACCGCATTCGTCGGTTCAATTTCAGTTTCACCTGCCATAATGGAAATATCGAAAAACCGCGCCCGACGAATATAAGAACCTTCCTGATTCAAAAGCACTGCGTTTGCTTCGGCAAACCGCGCCTGATATTCTCCCGAATCTTCCGCATATTCGCTGACCTTCAGCACAGCGCCTTCTGGTATCCCTGCACTCTCATCATAAGTGACCATCACTTTATAGTCTTCGCCAGATGCTTCCAGTGACACTGTACGATTCGTCGTCATTTCCGATGATTCACTTTCTTGTGTCTCGCTCGCTGTCTCTTCTCTCGCTGTCTCTTCTGTTTGTTCAACTGCTATTGTTTCAACTGTTTCAGTTTCACTTTCATTGGAATAACATTCCTGTCCATGTGTATGTTCTTCCAGCGGACAAGTCAATGTCTTTTCATTTGTATAGCATGCCTCTGTATGTATATGTTCCTCGCTGACCGCTTCCGATTCACAGATTAATATCTCCGATGTGGCATAGCAGGATTCATCATGCTGATGTTCCTCTTTTCCGCAGTACGTCGTCCTTTCCATCGTAATCGCCGGCAAAATTAAGGCATAAGATGTACAGAAGACTACAAGGCAAGCAAGAATTCCAACAATCTTATGCCAGAGTTTACGCCTCTTCTGCTTTAAAAGAAGTCCAGTTCCATGCTTCAACATATTTCCTTCCATCCTGATCTCCTCCTTTCTCAGTCAATTTTGCCAAAATCTTTCAATGGCCAAATACAAAATACAAGTTTTCCTACGATTTGTTCTTCTGCCACACAGCCGACCGTCGTATTTCTGGAATCAACAGAAACTGAACGATGATCTCCCATAACGAAGAGCCGATTTTCAGAAACTTGATATGGTAACTTAATATTGCAATCCCCCAATGCCTGATCCGTTAAATAAGGCTCGTCCAGCTTTTTGTCATTGACATAAACCGTGCCGTCTTCATCAATATTTACCCAATCACCCGGTCCGGCAATCACTCTTTTAACCAATATTTTGTTATTGTAATAAAAACCAATTACATCGCCGGGCTGGAAATCGTTTTCCTTTACCGACACCACGATATTTCCGTTGACTAATGTGGGCGACATGGAAGTTCCATAAATCTGAAGCACCGGCATCCACAATGTGGCTACCAAAATGGCCACTGCTGCCACAGTGATCAGCGTAAAAATGGTACTTCGCAGAACCCGTCCATATTGATGACGATATTTTTCCCGTTTCAACTCAGCCTCCAACTGGCCTACCGTTGGAATTTCTGTTATTTTATTCATTAGGCTTCCTTCTTATCTGATTCTATGTTATGAAGCTGCCGGACACTTTCCAAATATTGGTCGGCTGCCTGCTGTGCCGTCTCAAAAATATGATTCAGCTGCAAAGCCGCCTCTGCGATCGAACCGGCATTCTCCATAACTATTCTTCGATTCCGAAGCTCTTCCTCCGCTTCAGATAAACATTTTTGCAGTCTTTCTATCTCTTTTCCCTGTGCAATCATCATTTCCAATAACTCGGAACGTTTTAATTTATGCAATTCCTTATCTGTCATTCACCCTAACTCCATATACACTTTCATTCTTATTTAGCAGTTAGTTATAACTAATTCATCCACATATTTATAATACTCCTTCAGAAATTTTCGTCAATTACCTTGATGGACCAATTTTCTCATTTGCGCCTCTGCTATTGATAAAATAAAACAAGAAAGCAGCCTGCATATCCAAATAAGATATACAGACTGCTCATTCCAGGCTCTATTCTATTTTGTCATCTCCAGCGGCTTTCCCGTCATGGCAAAAGGCTCCAATAATGCTTCGACTTCCCTTTCCGAAAGCAGGCCCTTTTGCAGAACAAGTTCCTTCACCGGCGTTCCTGTTTTTAAAGATTCCTTCGCTATCCCCGCCGCGGCCGCATAGCCAATGGCCGGGCAAAGCGCGGTGGATATACCCACGCTGGCATCTACCAATTCGGCGCAATGCTTCGGATTGGCCGTAATTCCTTCGATACAATTGTCATTTAACGTCCCGGCGGCACGGCCCAATGTCTCGATGGACTCGAAAAGATTATAAAATACCACCGGCTCAAAGGCATTTAATTCAAGCTGTCCGCCCTCCGCAGCCATGGTAATTGTAAAATCATTTCCAATAATGTTAAAGGCCACCTGGGACACAACCTCCGGAATGACCGGATTAATTTTCCCGGGCATGATCGATGAGCCATTTTGTCGGGCCGGAAGATTAATTTCTTCAAAGCCGGTCTTTGGCCCGCTGCTCAAAAGCCGCAAGTCATTGCACATTTTTGACAGATTTACGGCGCAGGTTTTAAGCGCCGCGGATACACTGACAAAACCGTCCAGATTTTGAGTTGCATCGAACAGGTCGTCGGCCATCACAAAGTTTTCACCGGTCACTTTACTGATATTTCCACATATGTTTTCAAGATATACCGGACTGACATTAATACAGGAGCCAATAGCCGTCCCGCCCATATTTAAAATGCGCATAAATTGTTTTGTCGCTTCAATCCTCTGAATGTCCCGCTTCAGCACAGAGGCATAAGCATGAAAAGACTGCCCAAGACGCATCGGTACCGCATCCTGAAGCTGAGTTCTTCCCATTTTTAAAATCGGATCAAATTCTCTGGACTTAGCCATCAGACTGTCATACAGCCGCTGCAGCTGAAACAGCATTTTGTCCATTAAAACAAGGGTCGTCAGTTTTCCCGCACTTGGAATAACATCATTGGTTGACTGGGCCATATTGACATGATCATTTGGATGAACCAGTTCATAGTCGCCCTTTTCTCCGCCTAACCATTCGATGGCCCGATTGGCGATAACTTCATTGGCATTCATATTGGCCGAAGTCCCGGCGCCGCCCTGAATAGCATCCACGATAAATTCTTTTTTGAAATGCCCCTCAATGATCTCGTCACAGGCTTTTATAATGGCTTCCGAAATATTTTCCGAAAGCTGCCCGGCATCCCGATTGGTCATCGCCGAAGCTTTTTTGAGTTTTGCCATACTTTTAATAAATTCCGGATGTAAAGGCCGGTAGGTAATTGGAAAATTTTGCCTTGCACGCAGCGCCTGAACCCCATAATACGCCGTCGCCGGAACATCCATTTTCCCGATAGAATCCGCTTCCGTCCGCATCTTTTTCATTGAGTTTTTCCTCCCCGTGATTTCAAATAATCCTCTTTATGCCATCAAGATACACCCAAAATTCCGTAAAGTAAACAGCTTTTCAGAAGATATGAAAATAAAACGGATTCCCCTGATTTTAACTTTTGTTTTTTAAGTCGAACAAAAAAAGACTTTATTTTCTAAAGTCCTGTCGGTGAATTTATTGTATTTTTGACCATGTTCGCGTATACTTATTAAGTAAATACAGGATATTGTGCAAATGAAAAAGGAGATTTTGTTTATGGACCAGATTGATTCAAAACTGATCATGCTGCTGCAGCAAAACGCCCGCGTTTCTTTAAAAGAACTGGCAAAAGAAGTTTTTCTCACCACTCCGGCCGTATCCGCCCGCATCGAAAAACTGGAAAAAGAAGGAATCATCACCGGATACAGTGCGAAAATCAATCCCATAAAGCTCGGCTATCACATTACAGCCTTTGTCAACCTGGAATTACAGCCGACACAGAAAAAAGAGTTTTATCCTTTTATTGAGAAAATTCCAAATGTGATCGAATGTAATTGTGTCACCGGTACTTATTCCATGTTGATGAAAGTTGCATTTCCAAGTACAATTGAATTAGAAACCTTTATCGGAAGACTTCAGAAATTCGGGAAAACTCAAACCCAGATTGTCTTCTCAACCCCGGTACAACCGAGAGGATTAAATAAGGAGGGTACTTATGAAAAAATTTATTGAAGAATTTAAAACCTTCGCCCTGCGTGGAAATGTCATGGACATGGCCATCGGTGTCCTCATTGGCGGTGCTTTCTCTGGAATCGTCACCTCCCTCACCGATAACTTTATCCAGCCAATCATTGATGAAATCATGGGCCGGGCGACCTACACTTTAGAAGATGTGGCTTTATTCGGCTCCAATTTTATCGCCTCCGTCATTAATTTTATTATCACGGCTCTCATCTTGTTCTGCCTGTTAAAAGCAATGAACAAAATGCTGTCCGTTGGCCGCAAGGAGGCGGAACCAGAAGCTCCGACAACGAAAACATGTCCATACTGTAAAAGCGAAATTTCTATTGATGCGACACGCTGTCCGCATTGTACATCTGAACTTCTCTAAAAACGTCTAAAGGGCTTCGGAAATCTCCAAAGCCCTTTATCCTTTTATTCGGAATACCTGTTTCCACAGTAAAAGTTGTTTTCTTCCAGGTTCTCAATATTTTCACTGACCCAGGGCTGTCCCCGCATAACACGGGACAACTGCATTTCAAACTTTTTACCCTGATATACAAAGGTCAGCGCATCCTCAGCCCTTCCCTTTTTCACCTTGAACTCCGTAATATACTCCCACGGAATCAGTGCCGCGTCTCCCTGCAGTTTTTTTCCATTCGTTTCAAAAACGCCAAAATACTCTCTGGAAAAATAAAACAGATAACTTCGTGTCTCATTAAAAGACACATGATGAAAGGCGGCCAGCAGCAGTGTTTTTTTCCAATTCACCTTCACCTTTGTATGCCCCGGCACGATATTGTGATGATAGTATAAATTCCTTTCGGAAACAAGTTGATTTACCAAATCCTGCATCTAACCTTACCCCTTATTCAAACCTTTATGCCCGAGCCGGCCGTCCAATCTTCAATGGAAGATTGACACCGATCGGATTGACCAGCACGCCTGCTGCATCCTTCGGAAGAAATCCAAGAATTTTTTCTGGTTTTACCATGGCCGTACCAAATTTCGTATTCTGATTCATCGCCTGAAACTTCTGAAATTCCTGAACATCAGTAAAAATCGGCAGCAGGGTTTTCCCATCCTTCTGCTTCATAATGGCAATACCTTTATCCTCCCGAACTGCAAGTATAAAGGTGCCCTCACTGTAATGGGTGAGCAATTCTTCCTGGAGTTCTTTCAGCATTTCTGTCAATTCATTGTGTGGTTTTCTGCGCAGTTCCTGCATAAAATACAGGGCTGTCAAATGAAATTCTCTATTTTCAATCCGAACCGTTCCCTCCGGTAACTTCTGATTCTCCGGTCTTCGGACTAAATCTTCCAACTGTATGGCTATTTCCGAATCCGTTCCCTTATTAACGACCAGACAATTGACTCCCATCGGGTACAATCCGGAATAAAATGGCAGAAAGCTCTTTTTCTCTATTTTTACCATCTGAACCGGATTTCCTGATGCGTTCAGCCGATTGGCCTCCTGAGCGCCATCTGCCTCCTGAAAGAAAATAAAAACCTCGTCGTCATAAGTTTCCGGATCACACAACACAAATGGCATCCGGGTGCATTTTGAATACATCACATAGACATTTTCCCTCTGCCGCAGCTGAACCAGTATTTCATTTTTATTTACACTCATTTTGGTCTACCCCTCTTTAATCTGCAAGTAATTTTTTCGTCAGCTTTTTCACTTTTTTCTTACATTTTCCACAGGCTTTTCCAGCCTTCGTTGCCTTTTTTATATCCTTAAATGAAGTTGCTCCATCCGCTACAGCATCGGCAATATCGCC
Organism: uncultured Lachnospiraceae bacterium; assembly: GCA_902471845.1. Classification (GTDB taxonomy): domain Bacteria; phylum Bacillota; class Clostridia; order Lachnospirales; family Lachnospiraceae; genus Frisingicoccus. The sequence goes on from CABRLU010000134.1 coordinate 6,630, forward strand.
TTTTGTCACATGATAACAGGAACAGATTTCTTTTTTACGATTCATAATGTTCACACCTTTCTTAGTGTTCACAGTATACCACATCTATCGGTTTTCTGATAGTCCTTTAATTCTGAACACGAATTTTTTCCAGCAGATCAAATACCGGCCCCATATTCTGCTTCACGAGTTGCTTCTGAACCTGATATAAGCCCCG
>CABRLU010000135.1 GCA_902471845.1 uncultured Lachnospiraceae bacterium
TGTAGGCGACAAATCCGATTTTAAGACTGTTGACCGAGGCAATCGTATAACGTTTGTCATTGGAGGATTTTTGTGTTCCCACAGACTTGATACCGGCGCTGTCCAAATAGGACAGGTTGGATTTTACACCGTCAACACCAAAGTCACCGGAATGTTCATTTGCCGTCTGAAGGAGAGAAATTCCGGCAGTCTTCATATTTTCAGCCGCAATCTCAGGAATATTATAGAGAAATCCCGCTGTACCATACTGGTCATATACAGACTCATAATTCTCATCCGGTCCGGCCATGACCCCTTCAAAATCAGCCGCCACAAAATTGGAAGCCTTTAAATATCTGGTAATATATTGAAAACTGTTCGTAAAGTCAAAACTTTCGGATGAAGAATCATAATAGCGATCCAGCTGATCTCCTTCAAAAGTGATATCCCCTAAGAAGGAAAGCCGGATTTCCTGCCGGCTGACGGTGGAAACATAATTTCCAATTTGATTTTCCAGAGAAAGACTGTCCATTGTAACCTTTTCATTTGAGGTTAATTTACTGTTTCCGGAGCTGATCTCACTGGCATATTTCCCGACCGCCTCACCGGCATAAAAATCTGAAAGTATATAAAGTCCTATAAAGAAAACTGCACATACAACCACATAAAGAAGTCGTCTTACATCTTTCATATCTTTTCTCCAACTTAATGAATCTGGGACTCAAGAACGTTTTTAGCCTCTTCCAGTGCAGTATCGATGCCCTGCGGATTCTTTCCTCCGGCCTGGGCCATATTCGGACGTCCGCCGCCGCCGCCACCGACATGTCCGGCAATGGCTTTGATCAGATTTCCGGCATGGGCGCCCTTGGCCATAGCCCCATCGGTAGCCATCGTGATCAGATTGACCTTACCGTCTACGGCTGAAGCCAGAGCGATAACGCCTTCGCCAAGCTTCGCCTTTAACTGATCGCCCAGATTACGCAGACCGTTCATATCCACGTTATCCAGTTTCACAGCCAGAAGTTTCACTCCGGCAACCTCAATGACTTTGTCCATAACATCACCCATGGCATCCTTTGCCATCTGGTTTTTCAGTTTGTCATTTTCCCGATGTAATTCTTTAATTTCATCCTGGAGTGCTTCAATACGTTTTACAAGCTGAGAAGGCTCGCATTTTGCTGCCGAAACAGCCGCATTGAGTTCCTCTTCCACTTTATTATAGTATTCAATAACGCCCTGACCCGTCAATGCTTCGATACGGCGCACACCGGCCGCAACACCGGTTTCGGAAATGATTTTAAACAGAGCGATATTTGCTGTATTGGCAACATGAGTACCGCCGCACAGCTCCTTGGAAAAATCTCCCATGGAAACAACGCGGACATTGTCGCCGTATTTTTCTCCGAACAAGGCCATAGCGCCTGTCTTTTTGGCATCTTCAATATTCATAACTTTTGTAAGCACAGGCAGACCTGCACTGATTTCTTCATTGACGATATCCTCTACCCGCTGAATCTCTTCCGGAGTCATCGCAGAGAAATGGGTAAAGTCAAAACGAAGGTGTTTATCGTTATTGCTGGAACCGGCCTGTTCTACATGATTGCCAAGAACAATTTTCAGAGCCTTCTGAAGCAGGTGGGTCGCACTGTGATTCTTGCGGGTCGCATTCCGTTTTGCTTCATCAACTGCCAGAGTGACCTTGTCGCCCACTTTAAACATACCGGAAGTAACCACGCCCACATGTCCAATCTTGCCGCCCTGGAGTTTTATCGTATCTTTCACCTCAAAGACGCTGTCTCCGATAGAAATAATACCGTTATCTCCTTCCTGACCACCGCTGGTTGCATAGAACGGCGTCTGTTCGGTGAAGATCGTACCCTGCTGTCCGTCAACGAGGGCTTCCACCATTTCACTTTCTGTCGTAAGCACGGTGATCGGTGATTCGCAGGTCAGATAATCATATCCGACAAACTCCGAAGTAACCGCTGCATCAATGGACTGATATACAGTCACATCAGCGCCCATATAGTTGGTTGTCTTACGGGCTTTACGGGCTTTTTCTTTCTGTTCGGTCATGGCCGCCTGGAAGCCTTCTTCATCGATGGTAATACCGTCTTCTTCCAGAATTTCTTCTGTCAGATCCATCGGGAATCCATAAGTATCATATAACTTGAAAGCATCATCACCGGAAAGGACTTTTTCTCCTTTTGCGATGAGAGCTTCTTTCATCTCTGCCAGAATATTCAGCCCCTGGTCAATGGTTTTATTAAATTTCTCTTCTTCTTCGGTAATTACCCGGGTAATAAATTCCTGACGTTCCTCCAATTCCGGATAACCGTCTTTGGATACTTCGATCACTTTGCGGCTCAAGCCGGAAAGGAAATTGCCCTCAATGCCGAGAAGACGTCCATGTCTCGCCGCACGGCGGAGCAGACGACGGAGAACATAGCCCCGGCCCTCATTCGACGGCATAATACCATCGGAAACCATGAAGGTTACGGAACGAATATGGTCCGTGATCAGACGGATGGAAACGTCCTTGTCCGCATCTTCTTTATAGGTACAGTTTGCCAGACGACATACTTCCTCACGAAGAGCCTTTAATGTATCCACATCAAAGATGGAATCCACATCCTGAACAACGGAAGCCAGACGTTCCAGACCCATACCTGTATCAATGTTTTTATATTCCAGTGTGGAGTAATTGCCGTGTCCGTCATTATTGAACTGGGTAAATACGTTGTTCCAGATTTCCATATAACGGTCGCAGTCGCAGCCTACCGTACATCCCGGTTTTCCGCAGCCATATTTTTCGCCGCGGTCATAATAGATTTCGGAACATGGTCCGCAAGGTCCTGCACCGTGCTCCCAGAAGTTATCTTCTTTGCCAAAACGGAAAATCCGTTCCGGTGCAATACCAATCTCTTTATTCCAAATATCGAAGGCTTCGTCATCATCCAGATAAACGGATGGATAGAGACGGTCCTCCTCAAGTCCTACCACCTGAGTTAAAAATTCCCAGGACCAGGCAATTGCTTCATGTTTGAAATAATCTCCAAAGGAGAAGTTTCCGAGCATTTCAAAAAATGTTCCATGACGGTCCGTTTTACCAACATTTTCAATATCACCGGTACGGATACATTTCTGACAGGTTGTCACCCGATAGCGCGGAGGAATCTCCTGACGGGTAAAGTAGGGCTTTAATGGAGCCATACCCGAATTAATTAATAATAAACTGTTGTCATTATGAGGGATCAAAGAAAAACTGTTCATCTTTAAATGTCCCTTGCTTTCGAAGAAATTGAGAAACATGCTTCTCAATTCATTCAAACCATACTGTTTTCTCACCTGTTTCAGCCTCCTGTATATTCATTCAATTCTTTTAGCAATAAAAAGAAAACCAGCAAAAATAAACTCTGCCAGTTTTCTATTATAAAATTATTTAGATTCTTTGTAAATAGTATTTCTTGATTTTCTTAGTGCCGTCCGGCCAGTTCTTTTGTGATTTCTTTCCAGGTCACCCCGCGTTCGGCCATAAGCACCATCATATGATAGAGGAAATCGCAGATTTCGTATTTCAGCTCGTCACTGTCCGGGTTTTTAGCGGCAATGACAATTTCTGTTGCTTCCTCTCCTACCTTTTTAAGAATCTTATCAATTCCTTTGTCAAAAAGGTAATTCGTATAAGAACCCTCTTTTGGGTTTTCCTTTCGATGAAGAATCGTTGCCATGACCTCATCAAAGATGGTCATCGGATTGGTCGTATCATAGGATTTGGATACCAGATTTGTAAAGAAACAGCTTTCATTACCTGTGTGGCAGGCGGCGCCGATCTGGACAACCTTTGCCAGAATCGTATCCTTATCACAGTCAATACCCAGAGACTTCACATACTGATAATGGCCGGAAGTATCCCCCTTTTTCCAAAGTTCCTGACGGCTCCGGCTCCAGTAGGTCATCCGTCCGCTGCGTATGGTCTCATTGAAGGCTTCTTCATTCATGTAGGCAACCATGAGAACTTTGCCCGTTTTATATTCCTGTGTAACGACCGGAATCAGACCATCACTGTTTAATTTAAATTCACTGAAAGGTATCTGGCTCTCAAAACGGTTTGTGGCAATACCCATACTTCCCAATTCATATTTCAGACTCATTAAATCCATTTGATCCGTATAGAATTTTTCAGAAATAATTCCCCAAACACCGTCAGGCTCTAATACAGCTGCGATTTCTTTTGCGTCGGTCATATTCCGCACCGGAAGTACCGGAAGATGATAGGTACCGAAAAGTTCCGTATCCCTGTTCTCAACGACACAGGCGCTGGCCCCGTTCTGCTGAACAGCGCTGGCCAGAGCATCCGTCACTGGCTGGCTTTCAGGTATCCAGGCGAGAATCTTATCTTTTCCAAAACGTTCGCTGGCTTCCACCATCAGATGAAAATCTGCCGCCGATACCACATCCATGACTGCCTGTGTATCTCCGGCATAGAGGATTTTTTTCACATCCTCCAAACGCTGGTAATGACGTTTGATCAGCAACGGCATATCGGATTTTTCACCGACCGCCTTAATCAATTTAATCAACCGTTCTTCATCCACCGGCATTGAATCATCAATCAGAAGAACGCTGTCGGCTCCGGTGTTTTCCATCTGGATGATCTGATCAGCCGCCACCGGTTCTTTATCCATCCGTATACAGCCTATGATTCGTTTATCACTCAACTTGTTCACCTCGTTCATAAAGCATTACCGCTTCTTTCAATTTAATTTTATTTGTATATAATGCGGCGCCAACCATTACGCCGTTCACTCCCGCATTCCGGATATTTTTCAAATCCTGCAGGGAAGCAATACCGCCCGAATATATAATATCCAGATGGGTATGATCGATTAATTCTTTTGTGTTGATAATATCCGGTCCTTTGACCTGATTGGCACAGACAATATCTGTATAGACAACGGTTTGGACGCCGAGTTTTTCAACCTGCTGAGCCAACGTCAGCGAATTGAAATTACTGATTTTTGCCCGGCCCTCGATAGCGACCATGCCTTTGTCCGCATCGATGCCGACAAGAATCTTTTCCGGTCCGAAAATCTGAAGGGCTTCTTTTAAAAAGTTCGGACTATGTATGGCCTGGGTGCTGATGATCACCCGGGAAACTCCCATATTTAAGAAGGAATCAATATCTTTAATCGAACGCAGTCCGCCGCCATACTGTACCGGAATATGTACCACATCTAAAATATCTTTAATGGTTTCCTCATTGACCGGGTATCCCATAGAAGCTGCATCCAAATCAACAATGTGCAGATAGGTAGCTCCCATTTCCTGCCAATGTAACGCCAGCTTTACCGGGTCCAGAGTCAAAATATTATTTCTCAGATAATGTAAATCATTCGGATTGACGGATTTACCGTCGGAAATGTGTATACCTGCGTATAACTGCATAAAACCACCTTTTATTATAAAACTCGTTTAAAGTGACCCTTTTGTCGATAAAACATCCGTAATCCTTGCATCATAGGATACCGCTTCGTCCAACGCCTTTGCAAACGCCTTAAATGCTGCTTCGATGATATGATGATTATTCGTACCGTCCATCAGCTTTAAATGCAGATTCATACCACAGCTATAGGATATGGCATAGAAAAATTCCCGTACCATCTCCGTGTCCATCGTTCCGACCCGTTCCACGGTCAGAGGAACCTGAAAATTGAGATAAGGCCGGCCGGACAGATCCAACGATGCAAGAACAAGAGTTTCATCCATTGGAAGAATAAAATAGCCAAAGCGTTTGATTCCTTTTTTATCACCAAGCGCTTTTTTAATCGCTTCACCCAGAACGATACCCGTATCTTCAATAGTATGATGGCTGTCCACCTCCAGGTCACCGTGCACCTTGACATATAAATCAAACAGGCCGTGACGTGCAAAACTGTTCAGCATATGGTCAAAAAAGCCTATACCTGTATCTGCCTCACATTTCCCCGTACCGTCCAGACATATGCGAATTTCAATTTCTGTCTCACTTGTTTTTCTGGAAACTTCAGCTTTTCGGATGTCCATCTGCCTTACCTCCTTCAATTATTGTGTTTTATTTTTCAAATCGAACCCGAATGGAATTGGCATGCGCCGTCAGTGATTCGGATTCAGCAAATTTGATAATATCATCCTTTACCGGTTCCAGAGCCTGTCTGGAATAGTAAATAATGCTGGATTTCTTAATAAAGTCATCCACACTCAGCGGTGAGAAAAACTTAGCTGTACCATTCGTCGGAAGCACGTGATTCGGTCCGGCAAAATAGTCTCCCAAAGGTTCCGAACTGTACTCTCCAAGGAAAATGGCTCCGGCATTTTTAATCTGTGTCATCACTTCAAAAGGATTCTTCGTCACAATTTCCAAATGCTCCGAAGCAATCGCGTTGGCGATATCTACCGCTCCGTTTAAATCCTCGGCGATTAAGATATAGCCGTAGTTTTCAAGAGATTTTTCAAGAATAGCTTTTCTGGAAAGCTTTTCCACAAAGGCATCCACTTCCTCAGATACCTGATCCGCCAGCGCTTCACTTGTCGTCACCAGAATGGCCGAAGCCAGTTCGTCATGCTCTGCCTGTGAAAGCAAATCTGCCGCTACGTAACGCGGATTGGCTGTCTCATCGGCGATAACAAGAATCTCACTTGGGCCTGCTATGGAATCAATGCTCACATAACCGTAAACTGCTTTTTTCGCCAGGGCAACAAAAATATTGCCTGGGCCCACGATCTTATCTACCTTTGGAATGGATTCGGTACCAAAGGCCAGCGCTGCGATAGCCTGGGCGCCACCGACTTTA
>CABRLU010000136.1 GCA_902471845.1 uncultured Lachnospiraceae bacterium
AAGGGTGGATACAGGGATTCGAACCCTGGGCCTCCAGAGCCACAATCTGGCGCGCTAACCAACTGCGCTATACCCACCATAAACGAGCCTGAAGGGATTCGAACCCCCGACCCACGGCTTAGAAGGCCGTTGCTCTATCCAGCTGAGCTACGAACACATTTGCTCACATTCACCAAATTGGCAAATGGAAAGCGGGTGATGGGAATCGAACCCACGTATCCAGCTTGGAAGGCTGGTGTTCTACCATTGAACTACACCCGCACATAAAGAAAATCGGGGTGACAGGATTCGAACCTGCGACCTCTTGATCCCAAATCAAGCGCTCTAGCCAAGCTGAGCCACACCCCGATGTTTTATCACGTTTTCCGTGACGCAAGATAGATTATATTATATCTTTTACTAATTGTCAACAATTTTTTTCACTATTTTTCTAAATAATTCAAATCAAAATGAAGCTCTCCATAACGGTCAATATCCAGTATGATATACGACGGCCTTCGGTTCTCCTGGCGGGGATAGGAAATGCTTCCCGGATTCACCGCGATCACATCATCATCCAGATCGATGAGCGGCCGATGGGTATGCCCGAAAAATGCAACGTCACAGCCATGTTCCCTGGCAACCTCTTTCAGGCGCATCGTATCAAAGCTCACGCCATATCGGTGGCCGTGAGTCATAAATATTTTATGATGACCTATAACGACGATCTTCTCTGCAGGCACAGACGTAAAAAAATCATTATTACCGCTGACCATATGCACAGGGCAGGGAGAAATATCCTCAATATATCCCTCACTGCCTTCCAGATCACCCAAATGAAAAATCAAATCCAAAGGCGCGATGAGACGGATCACTTTTTCAAGATTTCCATTTTTTCCATGTGTATCGCTGACAATTAAAACTCTCATACAATTATACCTTATCACGTGAAGCCTGACGAAGCGTGCCCATGCGAAGCATCTGACACGCGGTATGCCCGGATGGGTATACTATCCTCTGACGAATAACTTCCTTCATGGCTTTCAATGCCTTTCCCCGGTGACTGATCTCATTTTTCTGCTCCGGTGCCAATTGGGCTGTCGTACAGTCATACTCCGGCACATAAAAAATCGGATCATAGCCAAAACCATTCTCTCCGGCCGGTGCATAGGCAATCTGTCCCTCGATGGTTCCCTGGCAGGTCTCCTCCGAGCCGTCGGGAAATACGGCCGCAATAACACATACAAAGCGGGCTGAACGCTCCTCGCCGGACAAACCGGAAAGTCTTTCGATAATATTGGCATTTTTTAAATCATAGGACGTATCCTCGCCCATATATCGGGCTGAATAAATCCCCGGCTCCTTATTCAGGGCATCGACCTCCAGTCCCGAATCATCGGCCAACACCAGACAGCCGGTCAAATCCCGGATGGCCCGGGCCTTGATCAGTGCATTTTCTTCGAAGGTTTTTCCATCCTCCACAATATCCACATCAATTCCCGCCTCTTTCATAGACAGGATTTCCACATTCAAATCCTTTAAAATTTCCCGGATTTCTTTCATCTTCCCTGCATTTGATGTGGCAAATATTATTTTATTCATTCAAAACGCTCCTCTTAATCCGTAAATGCTTTCAAGCACAAATTACATCCATACTCCGTTTCCGCTGAGGACCACTGACTTCCATCATAACTGATATATCCCTCGCCGTCACTCAGATCGGCCCCTGAAGTCAGATCTGAAGCCGCAAATTCAATGGCGATTGGCCGTTCGCTTCCCTCTGTTGTTATACGGACCATAACCGCAAACCGGCTGCCAGCCCTCAGACGAATCATCTCCGGAATTTCTACCGTGTAATAACCGCTGTCTTCGCAGTAACCGCTGCCAAGATATATCGGCTGCTCCAGCGCCTCCGGGCCGTAATACTCCGGTACGGCATATAAATCATAGGTCGTATGTTCACCTGTCGCATAAAAACTGACCGCACGCAAAATTTCATCCTGCCCGGCCGTATAGACATTGGCAAACCATGCCGACGGCTCTTTATAACCGAGAGTTCCGACCCATCCGAGCATATCAGACTGATAAATCGTCCGATAATTATCCGTTTCATCCAGGCGGGTATAGACGATATTGTTGGTTCCCAGATTACTGTCCTCATAGGACACATAAAAATATCCGTCGTTACCAAAATCTTCGCCCCAACTGTTCCGACATAAAAATGCGCCATTGCTCTCCGGCATGTAGTTAAAATTCTCGCGGCTGTAGTCATCATCCCAACCAACGATCACAATATCGTGGTTTGGTCCCTCATTTCCTGCATAATAATAGGAAGCGCTCATCGGCTCATAATCCTCCGATGAATCCCATGCATTCTGAATAGACATATATAAGGAACTTTCTACACCGCCATAACGCATGATCATGGATTTAATCTTGTTTAAATCCTTTTCTTCGATCAACCTGGCTTCCTGAAGATGTCTGACCGCAGCCAGGGATGTGTCGGTAATGCCGTCCCCGTAAGGATCGTCTGCTGCCAGAACCGGTCCTTTCCACGCCGCCAGATAGGCCAGAGCCATATTATAGTCGCCGCCTTCCGTTGGCGCTATATTAAATCCACTGTTCATCGTCATATGGTCTACAGAAAAATCCAGTATTTCTCCCTCTGTTTGAGACGTCTCCAGGGCAGCCGTTGAAGCAAAAGCCCAACAAGTACCAAAGGTTCCCTGATTTTCAACCGTATTTAAAGGACGGTTTTCTCTCAAATCATAACGCCGGGGTAATTCCTCACTTTGGGCAACATCCAGGCTGGCCGCACATGTCTCATCGTTCCATTGATAAACCAATCCCAAGGCAGAGGCTGCCACCGTCATATCGATCAATATATTCTCAGAACTGCGGTCAGTCACAGCCTCATCCGTATTGATCATGGCCGCAATATCTTCAAAATACTGCCCCTGCACAAAGCACTGTCCATTCTCCCCAACCGTCACAGAAGCTCCCAGGTGATTCACCACAGCTGAAAGCGGCATCATTAAATGCATCTGGGAAGACATTCGCATATTTTCTATATCAAGCATCGTCCCATTATAGGACAGCGTAAATCCTTTTTCATTGACGGCATCCGCTCTGGCGCTCACATAATAGCTCTGCAGCGATTCTGACGCCTGGCCGGCCAGATACCGTACCTGCGGCCGTGTCAACACAATGCCGGTCACACAAATGATAGCAAGTAACAAAAAATATCGTTTTACATGCTTCAATTTAATCCTCCTGCTTTTTTCGTCTCGGAGGGCGCGGTCCCATAAATTCATACAAATAGGTCTTGATCATACCGTTATAAATCTTTCGATTTTTATCCGCTTTCCTTCCGATATATTTCTCTGCCTGGTCATATGAAGTCAACACAAAACAGGACCATGAATCCAAACGCCGGAAAGCCTCACCAATCTCCGTATACAGGCCGGGCAGCGCTTCCCGCTCTTCGAGCCGCTCGCCATAAGGTGGATTCGTGATGACAAAACCATATTTTTTCGGATGGCTCAGGGCACTCACCGGACGCTGCTGTAGGTGAATCAAATGCTCCACCCCGGCATCCACGGCATTCTGACGGGCATTTTTTACAATATCCCCATCAATATCATAACCCTGAATATCCATATCGATATCGTCGCGTATCAAATCATTGGCTTCGGTAACCGCCTCATACCAATCTTTCATCGGCAGAATATTTTTCCATGCTTCCGCAGTGAACTCCCGATTCATCCCTGGTGCAATATTCGCTCCAATCATAGCCGCTTCAATCGGAAACGTTCCGCTGCCGCAGAATGGATCCACCAGAATCCGGTCTTTATTCCACGGTGATAAGAGCAAAATGGCGGCTGCCAGTGTTTCTGACACCGGAGCCTTACTGATCAGCTTCCGGTATCCCCGTTTATGTAAAGATTCCCCGGAAGTGTCCAGGGCAATCGTCACTTCATCTTTATAAATAAACACTCTTAAAGGATATATCGTCCCGTCTTCTTTAAACCATTCAATCCGGTAAGTCTGTTTCAAACGTTCTACAATTGCTTTTTTTACAATCGACTGAATGTCTGAACTGCTGAACAATTTACTTTTCGTTGTGGATGCTTTTTTTACCCAGAACTTGCCATCCGAAGGAAGATATTCTTCCCATGGAAGGGCCTTCGTCTGCTCAAATAACTCGTCAAAGCTATAAGCTTTAAATCGTCCCACACACAAAAGCACCCGTTCTGCTGTCCGCAGAAACACATTCGCCCGGGCAATGGCCGAGGCTTCTCCTCGAAAAGACACCCGGCCATCCTCCACGCGTACAATCTCGTATCCTAAATTTATAATTTCTCGTTTTAAAACTGCCTCCATACCAAAATGACATGGCGCGGTAAATTCATAGAGGGGCATAAGACTTCTCCTTTTTTTAATTACTTCTATAGTATATACTTTTTCTTATCCTGCCGCAAGAAGATTTTATTTCCAGCATATGGAAGCAGACCGCTGCCTACACCACAGGCCCCCGCCATGCTTCCATACCGCCTCCGATACTCAACACACGAAGTCCCTTTCGGCTGAGTCTCCGTCCAAGGAGTAAACTGGTTGCTCCGCGCTCACAGCATAAAATAATGGTCCTATACTCGCTAAGCACCGGCGCATTATCATCAAACTCATCAAAGGGCATCGAAAGCGCTCCGGGAATATGTCCCTCCCGGTAGGAGTTCCGGTCCCGTATATCAATGACCACCGAATCTCCCTGCTGAATATATTTTAAAACCTCTTTTGAAGAGATAAAATCCAAACTCACACAATCACCTCATTCCTACATATGTTAATATATGCGAGAATTTCCGTCGGTTGCCTGAACCAGGAAAAGGTTCAGCCCGCCTTCGACTGTCTGCATCACCACATAAAAATACCGCAGCGGTATTTTTCCGCTGCGGCATCTCCAAACATCCTCTGACTATCTGTCACAATTCTTTGTTGTATTTTTCTCAGATGTATTCTGAGTATTATAGTTCTTAGAACTATTTCTGTCACTGTTTTTGGATGTGTTCTGAGTGGAATCATTCCGCTCACTGTTTCTTGTTGTTGAATAGTTTTCGTTGTTCTGATTGTAATTCTTTGCCATAATAGGACCTCCTTAATAAGATTACAGTAGCTATTATGGCTTTAATTCACGGAATTATTCGTCTGATTAATATTTATATTTTCCGCTCAACACAAACGTTCGTATATAAGCAAATGTCTTTTCTTCACCGTAACGGCTCAACATAAGAAGCAGCCACTCCAGGAGTCTTCTCGAATCCGGATGTATTGTCATATATTTCCTGCTTTTTTTATAATAATTTAAAGGATGACTATCCGTATAATCCCCTTTCGCATATATTTTTGATGCAGCCACCCGGTCCATAAACATTTCAACCACATACCGGACCGGCATTTTCATGCCCTGAAGTCCCTGGGATTTATCCACTGCCAGATCAATCCAATACTCATAATGGTGTTTATTCCGTCCTTTATGATGCAGCCAGGCCCGCGAATACCCACATTCTTCCTTTTCAGCCGCATTCGGACTGCGGTTTCCCTGAAAATACAGCACTCCTGTCCGGAATTCCTCCGGAGTATATTTGGACAGGTCATGCATCAGCCCCTGCCTGTAAAGTCCCACTTTAAAACAGCCCTGCATAACGACCCACTTATGCTCTGTAATTGTCCTGAAATGGTTCCATCCGTTTTTCAATCGATTCATTATCACGCTCACGCCTCCTGTTTTTTCCACAATGGAAAGAGAGTGCTGACAGCACATGCCCGTCAACACTCTCTTAGGATACTCTACTTTATAAGGAAATACAACTTAACATTTTTTTAAACCGCGACTTTTTCATAAGATTCATTGACTACATATCCCTGAACCCGCTGAATCGCCCCGATTTCTTCCAGGGTCAGCAACATACGGTATACGGTAGCCTGACCGATCGTCGGGTCTTTCTTGGAAATCTCATAATAAATTTCCTTAAAATCCCCCGCTTTTTTACTCGCAATCACTTCGACCATAATCTTTCTTTGTTTGGTAATACGTTTCCCGCGATTTTTCAACTCTTGAATCATTTCATCTGAACTCCACATAGGCTTCAATCTCCTGTCTTTCCAAATCGCTCAGGTCAATAACCATTTTAATGGCAGCCTTTACAGTTTCCACAATTTCCATTGCAGCCTCTGCCGGCTTTCTTATCTTTATAAATGCTTCGTGCCGCCAGACCGGCTGCCGCCGCAACAATCGCAGCAACTAAAACAGTTCCCATAGCACTCTGCTCCTTTCAAATCAGGCCTTCGCCGTCTTCTTCAAATCAACTGTCAGCTTTGTACTTTCCTTGTACGGACGGAACAGCAGGTAAAGGAATCCAATGATAACCAAAACTGCAACCACTGCGCCAATGCCAAAACCACCGCCGGTAGCAACTGTACCAATCTGATAGATTACTAAAGATACCGCGTAAGCTAAAACTGTCTGATATCCGATAGCAAACCAGGTCCATTTTGCACTGTTCATCTCACGCTTAATGGCACCAATCGCTGCAAAGCAAGGTGCACAGAGAAGATTGAATACGAGGAAGGAATATGCTGCTGCCGCTGTCATACTTCCTGCAAGTTCTCCCCAGATTTCAGCACCGTCTTCAGCAACTTCAGCAAAGCCGAAGAGAATACCAAATGTACCTACAACATTTTCTTTTGCGATCAAACCTGTAATTGCGGCAACGGCCATCTTCCAGTCGC
>CABRLU010000137.1 GCA_902471845.1 uncultured Lachnospiraceae bacterium
ATAAATACAAGAACACCCATGCCGCCGATCCAGTGGGAAAAGCTGCGCCAGAGCAACATGCACCTGGACATGGCCTCCACATCTGGCAGGATACTCGCTCCCGTTGTCGTAAATCCGGAGATGATTTCAAATACAGCATCGACAAACGAAGGAATCTCACCGCTGAAAACAAAAGGAAGACAGCCCATAATACTCATTACAATCCAGCCAAGGGCCACAGATATATAGCCCTCCTTGGCATAATATGTCGTTTTTTTCGGCTTTTTTAAAGAAAGCAGGGTTCCGATGCCCAGGCAGAGCAATGCACAGACAACAAAGGCAAAGCCGCTGCGCTCCTGATAAATCACAGCTGCAGCCATCGGCAGCAGCATTAAAAGGGCTTCTACCTTTAAAATACAGCCGATTATGTATCGTATACTTCCATAATTCATAATTACTTCACCGCTCCGTCCAAAATATCTTCTATCCGGCTCAAATGGGTGCCTGTCGCTACAACAACCACCTTATCCCCGGATAATATACAGTCCTGACCGGAAGGTATGATAACCTTATTTGCACGCATAATACTGCAGATCAGCAGATTCGGTTTTAATTTCAGATCCATCAGCGGCACATTCGTCACCTTAGAATGCTCTTCCACGGAAAACTCCAACGCCTCTGCTTTGCCGTCGGCAATCCAGTAAACCATCTCCACCTTGCTGTCCCGCTCATCGATCATGCTGTTCCCCAAATCCCGGACATACTGGGTAATATGTTCTGCAGTCAAATATTTCGGACTGATGATACTGCCCACCGGAATACTTTTTACAATACCTTCGAAGGCAATTTTATTAATTTTAGTAATCAGTTTCGCCTTCGATACCTGATGGGCATACAGTGACAGCATGATATTCTCTTCATCAAAATTGGTCAGAGCCACAAAGGCATCCATCTGCTCTAATCCCTCTTCCAGAAGCAGTTTACTGTCCGCCGCATCCCCGTGAATAATCGTCGCCCTGTCCAGTTTCTCGCTCAGCTCATTACACCGCTGTAAATTACTCTCGATAATGGTTGTGTTTACTTTCGTCTTCAACAATCTCTGAGCCAGATAATAGGCAATCGTACCGCCGCCGGCAATCATAACATTACGAATCGGCCGGGCCGGAATTCCAATCACATTAAACAGGCGATTCATATCTTCTGTCGGCGAGATCATGGAAATAGTATCCCCTTCCATCATCACTGTATTACCGCTTGGGATGACCACATCATCTCCCCGCTCCAAAATACAGACAAGAAAATGATTGCCATATTTAACGGCCGCATCCATCACCCGAAGCTCATGCCATGGAGAACCCTTTGGAATCTCAAAACGCACCATATAGGCCCGTCCCTTTGCAAAGGTATCCACATCCAGGGCCGACGGCACCTGAATCAATCGTTCAATATCTCTGGCCGTCGCCAGTTCCGGATTAATAGCCACCGATAACCCCAGTTCTTCTTTGATAAATCCAATCTCATCCACATATTCCGGATTCCGCACACGGGCAATGGTCCGGCAGTTACCAGCCTTCTTGGCAATGAGACAGCTGAGAAGATTGACCTCATCATGTCCGGTCACGGCAATCAACAGATCCGCATCCTCAACGCCGGCCTCCTTCTGCATTTTATAACTGTTTCCGTTGCCGATATATCCGATAATATCCAGCGCATCAACGGCCGCCTCAACTCTTTCCGCCCGCGGTTCGATCACCGTAATTTCGTGACCCTCTTCACTGAGCTGTTCGGCAAGCGTGTAACCAACTTTGCCGCAGCCTGCAATAATAATTTTCATAACTCTACCTCAAAATAACCCTTAATGAATTTAAAGCTTTCCCATACGATAGATACTTTCCGTAACAAGCTTTTTAAACTGCGGCGCTACCCGGTCCGCCGCCTCCTGTACTTCCTGATGATTCAAAGGCTTTTTGGAAATTCCCGCTGCCATATTGGATATACAGGAAATACCGCAGATCTTCATTCCCATATGATTGGCAGCAATGGCCTCACAGGCCGTACTCATTCCCACAGCATCGGCTCCAAGTATCCGGCTCATCCGAATCTCTGCCGGAGATTCGTAATTCGGTCCCGTAAACTGCAGGTAGACCCCTTCTTTCAAAGGGATGCCCAGGCTGGCCGCCCCATCCCTCAAAATGTTCTGAAGCTCCTCATCATAAATATGGCTCATATCCGGAAAACGGGGACCAAATTCTTCAATATTCTCCCCGATCAGAGGCGATGGTACAAAATCGGAAATCTGATCTCGAATCAGCATTAAATCTCCCGGTGCAAAAGCTTCATTGACCCCGCCGGAAGCATTCGTCAGAAATAAAATCTCCGCTCCCATCAGCCCCATGAGCCGGACCGGAAGCACCACATCCGCCATCGGATAACCTTCATAATAATGGACCCGTCCCTGCATGGCCACTATCGGAATCCCTTCTACAAAGCCGAACAAAAAGCGTCCTTTATGCCCTGGCACGGTAGATACCGGAAACCCCTCAATTTCCGAATAATCCATCGTACATTCCAGTTGTATGCTCTCACCGTAGTCCCCCAGTCCGGAACCGAGAATCAATGCCACCTTCGGTCGAAAATCGGTCTTTACCCGCACACATTCCAGACACTTCAAAAGTCGTTCGTACTCTTTTCCCATAACACCCTCTCCCTTCAAGAATAATTTCATCTGATAGAAGTATAAAGTGAAAAAGGGACGCCCTGCGGCGCCCCGAAATTAAGCGTATACACGAATCATGGAGGATATTTCCTGAACAAAGGACATATCATTCAATGTCTGCATGGCCGCTTTAAAATTCTTTTCCTGAACAACATCTGTAATAGCCACGATTTCTGCCGTATCACAGCCTGCCGGTTTCTGAATGATTTTTTCAATGCTGACATGGTTATTTCCAAGAATACTTGCCACATTGCCAAGCACTCCGGCACAATCTCTGACAACCATGCGCATAAAATACTTGCTCTCGATATCGCCAATCTGTTTGATCGGCAATTCTCTGTAGCAGCTGCATCCAAACATTCCAAGGCAGTTGCTCTTAATATTCCGGGCCACCTCAAGCACATCGCCCACAACCGCGCTGGCCGTCGGCATCTCTCCGGCGCCTCTTCCATAAAACATCGTATCATCCACCGCATCACCGTGAACAAATACAGCATTAAATACATCATTGACCGACGCCAACGGATGTTCTTTGCTGATCAATGTCGGATGTACGCGGACCTCAACGCCGCTGTCCGTATTCCGGGCAATGCCGAGCAGCTTGATCACACAGTCCATATCCTTGGCATATTTAATATCCTTCGAGGTAATATGGGTAATTCCCTCGGTATAAACATCATCAAAGGTAATTCTGGAATGGAAGCCGATGGAACCCATGATCGCCATCTTACGTCCTGCATCCAGACCTTCCACATCGGCCGTCGGATCGGCTTCTGCATAACCAAGCTCGGTAGCCTTCGCAAGGGCTTCTTCAAATTCCATGCCTTCCTGATCCATTTTGGTCAGAATATAATTCGTCGTACCATTGACAATGCCCATAATCTCCGTAATCTCATTCGCAATCAGGCACTGTTTCAGCGGCCGGATAATCGGAATACCGCCGGCACAGGATGCTTCAAACATAAAATCCACACCATTGGCTTCCGCAGCATCTAAAAGTTCTCTGCCATGAACCGCAATCAGGTCTTTATTCGCAGATACGACGCTCTTACCCGAATTCAGGCAGCGCAGAATAAAAGTTCTGGCCGGTTCAATCCCACCCATGACCTCGACAACCAGCTGAATGCTGTCGTCATTCATAATATCTTCAAAATTCTCAGTCAATAAGGAAGCATCCACATCCTTACGGGTTTCCGGAATACTCTTAACCAGAATCTTTGCAATCTCAATATCCGTACCCACTCTCTGGTACATGTCATTCTTGCGCATCTGGAGCAGCTTGTAAACACCGCCGCCGACAGTTCCTGCACCCATGATGGCAATTCTAATCGGTTTTGTCTCTTTTTCCATGGTAAATCTCCTCTGTTCTTACATTTCCACGTGTACTATTCTATCATGATTTTTTCATTTGTACACAGGAAAATTGATAAAAATCACCAGTTTCCATTGTTTTCGTCTACATAAACAGACATAATACGGGCGGTATCAGAATCACCGGCAGGTAATTCGCCACCTTAATCTTCGTCACTCCGATCAGATTCAAACCCAGGGCAATGATCAGCACTGAACCGGCGCAGGTCATCTCCCCGATCGCATAATCCGTCAAAAAGGGAGCGATCAATCCGGCCAGCAGTACCAGCCCGCCCTGAAATATAAAAACAAAAATATCAGACAA
Organism: uncultured Lachnospiraceae bacterium; assembly: GCA_902471845.1. Classification (GTDB taxonomy): domain Bacteria; phylum Bacillota; class Clostridia; order Lachnospirales; family Lachnospiraceae; genus Frisingicoccus. The sequence continues at coordinate 4,371 of CABRLU010000137.1, forward strand.
AAGTACCCCGATACCCAGACTTGCTGCCAGCACACAGGATGAAATCAAATCCAGCGTCGCCTTCGTATACAACGTCTCACAATCTCCGGTAAGCCCGGCCTGCAAAGAACCGACGATCGTCATTGCCCCCACACAGAATAAAAGACTGGCCGTCACAAACCCTTCCGCTACCGTAACCTGTCCATCCTTTTGCTTGAACCGCGCTTCCACATAGGCCGCTAACCGATTCAGCTGCTTATCAATATCCAATAAAGTACCGATCACCGTACCAATAGCCATTGATAAAATAAGTACCAGCGTATTCTCTCCCTGAAGCGCGCCGGAAATTCCGATAAACACGGTACACAGTCCGATACCGGTCATCAACGCCTCTGTGACTTTTTCCGGAATTCCCCGTTTTAAAAGCAGTCCGACCAGACTTCCGATCAGGACTGTTCCCACATTGACTAAAACGCCTAACATCTCTATCCCCCGATTCTTGGAATATCTCCAGTATTAATAATATACATAAAGAAAGTATCGTGCCGCTGCCCTGTAAAAAGCCGCAAAACGATACTTTCACTTTTACTCGTTATCAGGATTCGGATTCTGCCGCCGATTCGGAGGAACTCTCTGTTTCTGCAGAAGTTTCTCCTGATTCACCAGACGCAGACTCACTCGTTCCGGATTCACCGGTTTCACCGGCTGTTTCGTCCTCAGCCGTTTCAGATACCAGCTTATAGGCTTTCCATGCCTCTGATTCGATATAATTTGCCTCATCCACCTGCTGTTTCACTTTTTCATCCAGGCTTGTGGATTTCTTATTATTTTCAGCCGTTGTGATGGATGCCTGAGTAGCTTCCTCGTCATTTAAAGAAACACATTTGATAATATGATAACCATACTGGCTTTCCACAAGATCGCTGATTTCGCCTTCGCCCAACTGCCATGCCGCAGTATAAAACGGTTCTACCATAGAAGACATATTGACAGGATCATATCCGTTTTTATCAAAGGAGAATTCAAATCCGGCATTTTCAGAACTGTATTCGTCCGCCAGAGCCTGGAAGTCCTCACCGTTCTTTGCTCTTGCCAGAGCTTCCTCAGCCTTTTCTTTCTGTTCGGCCAGATAGACTTCCTTCTCTTCATCCGTCATGTCCACGTTGTTGCCTTCGTCATCTTTCTTTGTCGTATCTATTGTAGAAATTAATATATGCTGAACTTTGATACAGGTAGCATCTGCCTTTTCTTCATCCGTCAGTTCAACCTCTTCAGCATCAAACATCGCCTGAGAGACCTTTCCCGCCAGTGTGCTCTTCTGCACGACCGAACGAATATTATCTTCTGTGAAGCCTTCTTTTTCCATCACATCTTCACCGATATTGGTCTTGAAATTTTCTACATATTCTTCAACCGCCTGATTATCTTCATCATTTAAAGAAACGCCGTAATCCTCTGCCTGACTGCTCAGAATAATCATCTGGACAAGCTGGTCTGTGACCACATCCTTCATGGAATCGCCTAAAGTCACGCCTTCCTCGACTTCCATATCCCAAATCGAAGAACCGTAGTAGGCTTCATACTGGTTTCTCATTACATAAGCATACAATCTGGCTTCGCCCATGCTGATACTTCCCTGGTCCATCGTCACCGCCGCATCACTGGATGCCGCACTTGCACCGGCTGTTCCTTTATTCCCGCAGCCTGCCAGGGTTGCTGCAGTCATTACCCCAATGGTCACCACGGAGAGTATCCGCTTCATAAATGCTTTCATATAATCTAATTCCTCCTGATTATGTTATTCGTCACTTTGTCCATTATAGATTATTTCATTTTTTCAAGCAATCCTTTTACATCTTTTATCACATTTTTTTCACATTTTAAAAGGTCCTGCTGCTCTTCCTTGCGCATCTTCAGTACAAAATATGGGGTCTCCCCCGGTTTGAAGCGAAGTCTCCGTCCATACCGCTCAATCAGAGCAGGAATCCGTTCGACACATACCGCCGCCTGATTGTACATGAATATCTTTGTCTCATCTCCCCGGCAGGAAAGCTGAGTAATACACGCCTCATGGGCCTGGGCCTTTAACAATGCAATATCCAGAAGATTCTGAGCCGATTTCGGCAGATCGCCAAAACGATCGCTCAGTTCATCGACCATCTCGTCATATTCCTCTTCATTAGAAATGCCGGCGATTCGCTTATAAATTTCCAGCTTCTGAATCTCATTTTTAATATAAGAGGCCGGAATATAGGCATCCAGATTTAAATCCATCACCGTCTCAAAATCATCCTCCGTCACCGTCTCACCTTTAAGCTTCAAGACCGCCTCATTGAGCATTTTACAGTAAAGATCATAGCCAAC
>CABRLU010000138.1 GCA_902471845.1 uncultured Lachnospiraceae bacterium
AGCTGTCTCCTTCTTAAGTGTCAGGGGGCAAAAATCGGTATTAACCGACAGCCCCATTTTTCGTTAATATTATTGACAACTAGGGGGTAATGATGTATAATTAGCAGTACAAAAACAAATGTTATAACAAATGTCAAAAGTAAGTTTTAATATATTTGGGAAAGGAGAAGGTTATGATTCATTATGCGAATTTAAATTCTGAGGATGGAATAAATACAGGAGCCATATTTGAAGGTAAAGAAATATACAGAAGTGCCAGGTTGGAAGCGCTGAGAAAAAAAGTATTTGCATCAACTCCCCGGATTGATTCATCGAGAGCGAAGGCAGTTACAGAAAGTTATATGGAAACGGAAGGCTATCCGGTACCGCTTCGCCGTGCCATGGCTCTGAGGAAAACACTTGAGGATTTGCCGATCCGAATTAATGACGGTGAATTGATCGTGGGAGAGATCGCACCTTATGACCGATGTGCGCAGGTTTATCCGGATTATGGAATTGACTGGTTCATTAAAGAGCTGGATGGGGAACCTTTTCGATTTGAAGACCGTCCGGGAGATAAATTTTTAATCAGTCCTGAGGATGAACAGGTTATACGTGATATAGCTCCATTTTGGAAGGGAAAAACACATAAAGATCAGGTATATGCGAGAATTCCAAAGGATGCCTGGGATGCATTTCAAATTGGAATGATTGATACAGATTATCTGGTCATCTGTGCAGAAGGTCATGTGATCGTCAACCTGAAACGGATACTGGACGAGGGCATGGGAAATGTTCGGAAAAGAGCTGAAAAGGCAATCGAAAAACTGGATTTGGCTTTGACAGAGGATTTAAAGAAACTTCCGTTTTTACAGTCAGTACTGATTAACTGTGACAGCGTAGAAATGTTTGCCAATCGGTATTCTAAGCTGGCAGCAGAATTGGCCAGTCAGGAAACGGACAGTCAGCGCAGAGAAGAACTTTTGAAAATCAGTGATGTGTGCAGCCGTGTGCCGATGCAGCCGGCCAGAGATATTCACGAAGCAATACAGTCCATGTATTTTACAAATTTAGTTCTTAATATAGAAGGAAACGGTAGTGCATTTTCTTATGGGCGTATGGATCAGAAATTATATCCATACTATAAATCGGCATTAAAAGAAGGATGGACGGAAGACGATATTAAGGAGCTGTTTTCTAATTTTATGCTGAAATTATTCCAGGTGACCAGAGTATTGGACTGGAACAGTACATCTTCTTTCCGCGGCTATGTTGTTGCTCAGAATATGACCATTGGCGGTCAGGACCGTTATGGTCGGGATGCGGTCAATGAAATGACCTATCTCATACTGGAATGTCAGGCGATGATGCAGTTAAATAATCCATTATCCGCCAGATATCATGATAAGTGCAGCAACAGATTTATGAATGCGGTGCTGGATGTTCAGAAGCTCGGAGGCGGTCAGCCGGCTTATTATAGCGATGAGAATTATGTCCTCGGCCTTGTCAATCGGGGCGTGAAATTAGAGGATGCTTATGATTATGCCAATGTGGGATGCGGCGAACCTCTCATTGAAGGTAAGCAGAGCAACCGTCCGGACGGAGCAGCTTTTATCAATATCACAAAGGCTTTGGAAATGGCGCTGAATGATGGCAAAGATCCTAGAACAGGAAGATGCCTGCATAAAGGTAAAGGAACATTGGCTGAATTTGAAACCTATGATGAACTGTATGATGCCTTTATGGATCAGATGCGATATTACATCCGTATGCATGTGATTTATGATAATTCACTGGATTTGGCTTCGGAGGAAGGAATTGCCGATCCTTACATGTCAATGTTGATTGATGATTGCATTGAGAGAGGAAAGACAGTAAAAGAAGGCGGAGCGATTTATGATTTCTGCGGTCCTCTGTATATGGGTATAGCGAATACAGGCAATTCGCTGGCAGCTATAAAGAAACTTGTTTATGAGGATAAGGTCATCAGCGGCGCAGAATTATTACACGCACTCAATACGAATTTTGAGGATATGACGACCTCGCCGACCGGCGAAGAAATCCGGCATTTGTGCATTAAAGCACCGAAATACGGTAACGACGATGATTATGTGGACGATATTATGGTGAAATATTTATATGATATTTTTGAGGAAGAAGAGAAATATCATACAACACGGTACGGTAGAGGTCCGATCGGATGTACCTGGGTTCCATCGTGTAATACGGTATCTTCGAATGTTCCGTTGGGAAAAATCGTCGGAGCCACTCCAGATGGAAGAAAAGCCGGGGAAGCTCTTGCGGATACAACATCACCGATGCATGGAAGCGATGTGAACGGACCGACGGCCGCATTGAAATCCGTTGGTAAATTGCCGAATATTTTGTTATCTGGCGGTACACTGTACAATATGAGAGTCGACCCGAAAACTGTAGACAGTCCGGAAAGCCGGGAACGGTTTATCGATATGATGCGGACCTATCTGGGTGATTTTAAAGGACAGCATATACAGTTTAATATGGTGGATTCCGAAGTGCTCCAGGATGCCAAGATTCATCCGGAGGGTTACAGCGATTTACTGGTCAGAGTTGCCGGTTACAGTGCATTATTTACGGCGATCGATTCGGATTTACAGGATGACATTATAAATCGAACAATTCACAAAGTGTAGTAAGGAATTGAGAGTCAATGAAAGGCAATATTTTAAATATTGAACGTTATCACTATACGGACGGCAATGGTATACGCATCATGGTTTTTATGAAAGGATGTAATCTGAGATGTCCATGGTGCAGTAATCCGGAATCTCAAAGGTATGACAGGCAGCTGGCCTTTAACAAAAACAAGTGTGTGAATTGCGGTCGGTGTATTCCCGCCTGTCCGCAGCAGGCCATCTATATGGATAACGGAAAGGTATATATGAATCACAGTCTGTGCCATAACTGTGGAAAATGTGTCAATACCTGTTTCAGCGACGCCAGAATACTCTATGGAAAAGAAATGTCTGTCGATGAGGTCATGGCAGAAATATTAAAAGAAAGAAGTTATTTTGTCAGGTCTAAGGGAGGCGTTACCTTTTCCGGAGGTGAAGCAGCTTTACAGGCAGATTTTGTCAGAGAATGCAGCAGAAGGTGTCGCCTGGAATACATTAATACGGCGATAGAGACAGCGGGGGCTGTCCGGTGGGAAACATTATGGCATGGGGTAGAATATATTGACGAAGTGCTGTTTGATATAAAAACACTGAACGTGGTGGATTTTGGAAAGTTATCGGATGAACCGTTACAGCTTGTGTTGGATAATCTGTCCAGATTATGTGATAAAGGAAAGAAAGTGAGAATCCGGTGTCCGATTATTCCTGGTTTTAACGATCATTTGGAATTTATACAAGGCGTTGTGAAAATTGCTTTAGAAAATGGAATTGAACAGATTGATTTATTGCCGTTTCATCAGATGGGAAGTTACAAATACAAGTCATTGGATAAACCCTATGCATATAAGGAAGAAAAAGCTCTTGAAAAAGATGCGTTGATTCCATTTGCAGAAATTATCAGAGAGAAAGGGATTAAATGTCTGATTGGGGGATAGATGGATTGGAGGAAATATGGGAGAGCCAGTTATTAAACTGAATAATATATGTAAAAGCTTTTCCGGGGTAGAAGTGTTGAAAAATGTGGATTTTGAGATTTATCCCGGGCAGGTCAATGCACTGGTGGGCGGAAATGGCGCCGGGAAAAGTACGTTAATGAAGATATTGACGGGGGTATATACAAAGGACAGCGGAACCATTATGTTAAATGGCGAAGAAGTATCTTTTTCAAGTTATCAGGATGCCTTTAAACGGGGAATATCCATGATTTTTCAGGAAATGAGCAGCGTCTCCACACTTACAGTCACGGAAAACATTTTCTTAAACAATGAGATTTTAAATAATAAATGTTTCGTTGACCGAAAAGCCATGCGTAAAAAAGCGGTTGGACTGTTGGACCGCCTTGGTGTGGATATAGACCCGGACACAAGTGTGCAGGACCTTACCGTTGGCGAGAAGCAGATGGTTGAGATTGTCAAGGCACTGTCCAGTGACGCTAAAATTCTGGTTATGGACGAGCCGACAGCCGCCCTTTCAGCTAACGAAGTAAAACGACTTTTTGAAATTGTAAACAATTTAAAGAAACTTGGAGTGGCTATTGTTTATATTTCTCATCGAATGAATGAGATACTTACCATAGCGGATAAAGTTACTATTTTATATAACGGTAAAATCAGCGCAGAGCTGGAGAATGATCAGTTGTCTGTGGAGACCATCGTCGGATATATGATGGGGGATAAAAGGGGGGCATCTTTCGAATGGATTCCTCCGAAAAAAGCATCTTTTGATGAAACCATATTAGAAGCTGAAAATCTTGAAATTAATGATTTGGTAAAAAATGTTTCTTTTAAAGTGCATAAAGGTGAAGTCATTGGATTTGCAGGACTGCTCAGCAGCGGAAGGACGGAAATATTAGAGTGTCTGTTTGGAATTCGAAAGCATAAAAGCGGCAAGATTAAGGTTGATGGAAAAGAAATATCTATAAAATCTGTTCAGGATGCGATTAAAGCCGGTTTTGGATTGGTGCCTGAAGACCGAAGAACACAGGGACTGGTTCTGATGCACTCGGTTAAGCAAAATCTGACGCTGCCGATTTTAGATAAAATGAAAAAAGGTGTATTTCTGGATAAGAAAAAGATGAAAGAGGTGACGGAATACAGCGTCAATGAATTGAGTGTTAAGACGGACTCTGTTGATAAAATTATTAACCTGTTGTCCGGCGGAAATCAGCAAAAAATCGTTATTTCCAAATGGCTGAGGTCCGATATGAAAATTTTGCTGCTGGATGAACCGACAGCCGGCGTTGATATTGGGGCTAAAAAGGAATTGATCGCTACAGTACGTAAATTTACCGATGAAGGGAATGCAGCCATATTTGTATCATCTGAATTGCAGGAAATGTTATCTATATGCGATAGGATTTACATATTGAAACGCGGAGAAATCATTCAGGAATTAAAGCATGATGATATTCAATCAGAGGAGGTATTACAGAATGCAATTCAACAGTAATAAAGTGAAAAAGAAAGTGGAGTTACAAAAAATCATCGTATATATTGCAATTATTGTGGCCTTTTTAGTTTTCTCAATTACGTTGGGAGATGCCGGATTCTTATCTGTAAACAACCAGATTAATATTTTAAGACAGATGACAACCATAGGTATTATGAGTTTTGGTATGACCTTTGTTATCGGCTGTGGGGAGATTGACTTAACTGTCGGCGCCAATATTGCCACATCCGGTCTGGTGGCAGCTATTGTAATGAGAGCCGGAGGGCATTGGATCATTGCGGTGATTGCAGCATTGGCTACAGGAATTTTAATTGGTCTTATTAATGGCGTAATCCTGGTGGTTACAGGTTTGCCGTCATTCCTTATTACGATTGGTACATTGACGATTCTTAATGGTGTATCTATGGAATTGGCCAATTCAAATTCCATTCCGATTTATGACAGAACCTTTACTCAGGTCTTTGGTAATGGAAAAGTTTTTGGAATTCCGGTAATGATCTTGTGGTGTCTGTTAATTATGATTATCGCCTATATTTTATTGAGAAAACTGCCTTTTGGAAACAGGGTTCTGGCAGTTGGCGGTAACAAACAGGCTGCAAAATATACAGGAATTAATGTTGCAAAAATCAAATTGTCAGTCATGGTTTTAAGCGGCGTTATGTCGGCATTTGCAGGGGTATTGTATTGTGCACGGCTTCAGGCAGCGAACTACGTGTATGGCAGTGGAGCAGAAATGAATGTTATAGCATCGGTTGTATTAGGCGGTACGTTGATGTCCGGTGGTGTTGCATCCGTTGCCGGAACCTTCGTCGGAGCGTGGCTTATGGCGATGATCAGTAATGGTACTGTTATCGCAGGTATGACTGCTTCGCAGCAGAATATCGTCAGCGGTATCGTTGTTATCGCTGCAACAGCACTGGGTTCTATCAGTGCAAAGAATAAACAGGAATAACATAAGTTATTACATATAAAAAGGAGGATTTACTTATGAAGAAAACAAAGATGAAAGCAATTATGGGGATTGCTGTGGCTATGGCAATGACTGTATCGAGTCTGACTGCATGTGGCGGCACAAAGGAGACAAAAGCAGCGACAGAAGCAGCTGCAGAGACAACCGCCAAGACTGAAGAAGAAACAAAAGCAGCCAGCGAAGCCAAGATCGAGCTGCCGGATATGGATACACCGGATGAGTGGGTATCCCGTTTTGAGGATGTATCCCCAACGGCCGTGGGAGATTTTAATGTCACAGATGATCAGGTTACAAAGATTAAAGATGCCGGTTTAACCGCAGCATTATGTATGCATACATCCGGTGAATCATTCTCTGCCGCTGTTATCGCCGGTGCAGAAAAAGCCTGCGAAGAATTGGGCATAGAAATTGTTGCCACGACAGATGCTCAGTGGGATTCGGATGAATTGTCTAAGAATATTGACAGTGTTATGGCAAAAAATCCGGATATTATTATCCTTTGTCAGATTGACGTAGAAGCGATGACAGACCAGATTAAAGAATATGCGGATCAGGGCGTTTCCTTC
>CABRLU010000139.1 GCA_902471845.1 uncultured Lachnospiraceae bacterium
GAGGGGCTGCAGCGGCTGGCACAGGCTCTGGAAGCCATTGACGGCGAAGCCGGGCAAAACGACGGTTCGGTGCAGTGGCCGGGAGTGAATAAAACAGGGATTTCCCAACTGGTGCCGGAACGGTATATGGAGATGGACGCGGCGGCAGAGCAGCCGACGGAAGAGGTGGCGCTGGCGTCGGCTGCCGGAAGGGTAATGGGAGACTATCTTTATCTGTATCCTCCGGGAGTACCCATCCTTGTTTCGGGCGAAGTGATACAGATGAAACACATAGAAAATATTCAGAACTACTTAAGCCAGGGACTGGAAGTCCACGGGGGCTATTTGAAGGAGAGCGGCAATGTCAAAGTTATTTTGCATCATGGGTAAAAGTGCATCGGGCAAAGATACCATATTTAAACGTCTGGTTCAGGATGAAGTGCTTAATTTAAAGACAGTCGTTTCCTATACGACCCGGCCGATGCGGGAAGGTGAGCAGGAAGGTGTGGAATATCATTTTGTTTCACCACAGACATTGGAAACCCTTCGAAATGAGGGACGGGTGATTGAGTGTCGGGATTATCACACGGTTCACGGCTTGTGGAATTACTTTATGGTGGACGACGGTCAGATTGATTTTTCCGGGTTCCGGGATTCGGTGATTATCGGAACGTTGGAATCTTATCAGAAAATCCGGGAATTTTTTGGCAAAGAACATGTCATTCCGATTTATGTTTATGTGGAAGACGGGCTTCGGTTGTCCCGGGCGTTGGAACGGGAAAAACAGCAGGCTGCGCCGGGCTACGCCGAGATGTGCCGGCGGTTCCTCGCCGACACAGAAGATTTTTCCGAAGAGCGATTGAAACAATGTGAGATTGAGCGTATATATGAAAATCTGGATATGGAGACATGTCTGAAAGAAATCCGTAAGGATATTTTGAAATTCAGAGATAACGAAGTATCGTAATTCAAAAAAAAGTGTGATATACTCAAAGTAAGTCTATGCAGAAACAGGGAGGTGACACATTATGTCAAACTTTAAAAATGTTATTGGTCATGAGCAGATTATTCAACATATGTCAACTGCTTTAAAAAACAAAAAAATATCCCATGCCTATATTTTTGAGGGTCCGAACGGCAGCGGTAAAAATATGCTGGCGAAAGCCTTTGCAAAGGCGCTGGAGTGTGAAGCCGGGTACGGAGATTCCTGTAACATGTGTCGCTCCTGCCATCAGATGGATACGGGCAACCAGCCGGACGTGAAGTGGCTCACCCATGAAAAACCGGCAACCATCAGTGTGGATGATGTGCGGACACAGATTAATGCGGATATGGCGATCAAGCCTTACAGCAGTAAATATAAAATTTATATAGTGGATGAAGCGGAAAAGATGAACGAACAGGCCCAGAACGCCCTGTTAAAGACTATTGAGGAACCGCCGGAATATGGTATCATTATGTTGCTGACAAACAATCTGGAAGCGATGCTGCCGACGATTTTATCCCGGTGCATTGCATTTCATCTGAAACCGGTGGATAATTATAAAATTGTGGAGTTCCTTGAGAAAGAATATGGTGTGCCGGACTATAAAGCCCGGATATGTGCCGCATTTTCCCAGGGCGTGGTCGGAAAAGCGATTCAGATGGCTTCATCGGAGGAATTTAACGACCTCCAGTATCATGTGCTGAACATTGTAAAAAATGTTCATGAAATGGATGTTTATGAGGTGATTGAAGCCGTAAAGCGGCTCAGCGCCTATAAAACCGATATAAACGATGTGATTGATATGATGATGGTCTGGTATCGGGATGTACTTATTCTGAAAGTGACAAAGGATGCCAATGCCATCGTATATAAAGATGAATATCGTTTCCTGATGGATCAGGCGAAGCGTTCGTCCTATGAAGGATTGAATGAGATTATTCAGTCGCTGGAAAAGGCGAAAGCCCGGCTGGCCGCCAATGTAAATTTTGATGTGGCCATGGAGATGATGTTGCTTGTGATGAAGGAGAATTAGAGATGATAAAAGTAATTGGCGTGAGATTTCGTCAGGCCGGGAAGATTTATTATTTTGATCCGGTAGATTTTGATATAGAAGTCGGCCAGCATGTCATTGTTGAAACGGCCCGGGGGATTGAATACGGGCTGGTCTTGACAGGGCCGAAGGAAGTGGAAGATGATAAGGTCATTCAGCCGCTGAAACCGGTGATTCGTGTGGCGACGCCGGAGGATGACGAGATAGAGATAAAGAATAAAGAAAAAGAGAAATCCGCTTTTGACATATGTCTTGAGAAAATTGCCAAGCATAAGCTGGAAATGAAATTAATTGACGCGGAGTATACGTTTGATAATAATAAGGTACTTTTCTATTTTACTGCAGACGGACGTATTGACTTCCGTGAACTGGTAAAGGATTTGGCTTCTGTGTTTAAAACGCGTATTGAACTGCGTCAGATTGGTGTCCGGGATGAGACAAAGATTCTCGGTGGTATTGGTATCTGCGGGCGGACGCTGTGCTGCCATTCCCATTTATCTGAGTTTGCGCCGGTGTCCATAAAGATGGCGAAGGAACAGAATCTGTCCCTGAATCCGACCAAGATATCCGGTGTATGCGGACGTCTTATGTGCTGTTTGAAGAATGAGGAAGAGACCTATGAATATCTGAACAGTAAGCTTCCGGCGATCGGCGACCGGGTAACCACAGTGGATGGTTTCCGTGGGGAAGTCTCCGGGGTGAATGTGCTGCGTCAGTTGGTCAAGATTGTGGTCACTCTGGATAATGATGAAAAGGAAATTAAAGAGTATCCGGTTTCCCAGTTGAAATTCCGGCCAAAACGTAAAAAAGAGCGGCTGAATATCAATGATGCGGAACTCAAACAGCTGGAAGCTATGGAAAAACGGGACGGAGGCTCCGCCCTGTAAGGCATTTTGTATGCCGGATATACAGTGTTTCAGGAGAACTGAATTATCGGGGCATCCCATGGGTATGGGATGTCCTTTTTCGGGGGCAGAACAGGTCTGCGCCTAAAAAATATATGGAGTTAAGTAATGATTGAGTTAAAAGAGGACGAACGCCTGGATGATCTGGAGCGTAACGGTTACAAGATTATACAAAATCCAAATAAGTTCTGTTTTGGGATGGATGCGGTGCTGCTCTCTGGCTTCGCCCGGGTGCGTAAGGGAGAAAAGGTTTTAGATATGGGGACAGGAACGGGAATTATTCCGATTCTTCTGGAAGCCAAGACAGAGGGGCAGCATTTTACCGGTCTGGAGATTCAGGAGGAAAGCGCAGATATGGCCCGGCGCAGCGTGGCTTACAATCATCTGGAAGAAAAGGTGGATATTGTGACCGGAGATATCAAGGCAGCTTCCGAGATGTTTCCGCTGGCGTCCTTTGATGTGATCACATCAAATCCACCCTATATGACAGATGCCCATGGCATTAAAAACCCGGAGGCACCGAAGGCCATTGCCCGGCATGAGGTATTGTGTACGCTGGAGGATCTGGTGAGGGAGACGAGCAGGCTTTTGCGGCCGGGCGGACGTTTTTATCTGATTCACCGGCCATTTCGGCTGGTGGAGATTTTTCAGACACTGACGGCTTATAAGCTGGAGCCGAAACGGATGAAGCTGGTGTATCCCTTTGTGGATAAGGAGCCGAATATGGTCATGATAGAAGCTGTCCGGGGAGCCAAATCCATGATCAAAGTGGAGGAACCATTGATTGTCTATAAAGAACCCGGCGTTTATCATGACGTCATATATGATATTTACGGATATTAGGAGGAAATGTCATGGCAGGAAAATTATACTTATGCGCCACACCTATAGGTAATCTGGAAGATATCACTTTCCGGGTATTGGAAACCCTGCGCAGTGTGGATGTGATTGCGGCGGAAGACACCCGTCATACGATAAAGCTGTTGAATCATTTTGATATAAAAACACCGATGACCAGCTATCACGAATTTAATAAAATCGATAAGGCAAAGATTCTTGTCGAAGATTTAAAGTCGGGGAAAAATATTGCGCTGGTGACGGATGCAGGAACACCGGGCATTTCTGACCCGGGAGAAGAATTGGTAAAATTCTGTCTTGAAGCGGGGATAGAGGTCACTTCCCTGCCGGGACCAGCGGCCTGTATTACGGCGCTGACCATGTCGGGGCTTTCCACCCGGCGTTTTTGCTTTGAAGGTTTTCTGCCAATGGATAAAAAAGAGCGGGAAGTGGTTCTGGAACGGCTGCAACGGGAGACGCGTACAACGATATTTTATGAGGCGCCTCACCGTTTGCTGAAAACATTGAAAGTTCTCCGTGAAGCAGCGGGAAATCGGCGGATGACCATCTGTAAGGAACTGACAAAACGGCATGAGAAAAGCTGGCCGACCTGCCTGGATGAGGCTATTGCATGGTACGAGGCCAATGAAGCCCGGGGAGAATATGTGCTTGTTCTTGAAGGTGCAGATGCAAAAGCACTGAAGGAAGAAGAGCAGGCGGCCTGGGAAACCATGTCTATTGAAGAACATATGGAGATTTATCTTTCAAAGGGACAGACAAAAAAAGAAGCAATGAAATCTGTTGCTTCTGATCGGGGAATGACCAAACGAGAGGTCTATCAGTATTTACTTCATTAGAAAATGGGGGGAATGGCGACGTAAGGACCGGGGGAGCCCTTTACGTCACCGACAAAATGGGCCTGATTATGCGGTATGGGGTCATACCGCCAGGCTATGTAATGCGGGCTTACTCTTGGATGGTAAGCCCTGCCATTTTGGCCATTTCAATAATCGAACGTTTCGAAACTTTTTTATCATGGTAATCAATCAAATCATTCATATCCCCGGTGAAAATATCACAGGGTTCGTATTTTTTCAGAATAATACGTTCGTCATCTACAAATATTTCCAAAGGGTCCCGTTCACCGATATTCAGATTTCGCCGAAGTTCAATCGGGAGGGTAATACGGCCCAGTTCATCTAATTTTCTTACAATACCTGTACTTTTCATTTAAAACAACTTCCTTCATAAAACAAAAAAACTGCCAAAACACCTTACGTGTCTGACAGTCACCTTTGACTTTTTCTATCATTTATTTAACCCAATCATAGCAGTGACGGGGGAATTTGTCAATGAATTTTTATAGAATATTTTTCAAAAAATTTCCATATATATGAAAATAATTACAGTCAAGGGTGAGAATATTTGAATAAAATATGGGGTTGGATGCTGATCATCGGTATTAGTGCAGGGCTGCTCACCGGGAGATCGGCGGAAGTGTCCACGGCATTGGTGGAGTCGGCAAAAAGCGGGGTGAATCATGCCATCGGAATGGCGGGAGTCGTTGCCATGTGGAGTGGTATCATGCGTCTGGCGGAGGCGGAAGGGCTGCTGGATATTCTCACCAGGAAGATGGAAGGACTGATTCATTTTCTTTTTCCGAATATTCCGAAAGGTCATCCGGCGGAGAAATACATATCTTTGAATTTTGCGGCCAATGTGCTTGGTCTTGGATGGGCGGCCACGCCGGCCGGGCTTTCGGCTATGGAGACGTTGGAACAGTTGGAGGATGAACGCCGGGCGAAACGGCATCCGCTGGCGGTGGAGCCTGGGACGGCCAGTCGGGAAATGTGTACGTTTTTGGTCATCAACGTTTCTTCACTGCAGCTTATTCCCATGACCATTATAGCCTATCGCAGTCAATTTGGAGCGGCGGTGCCGACGGGTATTGTCCTGCCGGGAATTTTAGCGACGGCGGCATCCACGGCGGCGGGTATTATTTTTGTTAAGATTATGGGGAGGCGCCCATGAATCTGATTTTATTTTTGTCCAATTGTATCATTCCTGTGATTATTTTATATGTGGTTGGCCTGGGGATGAGCATGAAGCTGGATATTTTTGATATTTTTCTGGAAGGTGTGAAGGATGGACTGAAGACGGTGGGCGGCATTCTTCCGACACTGATCGGTCTGTTGACGGCGGTGGGCGTCCTTCGGGCAGCGAATGTCTTTGACTATGTGGGGCAGGCTCTGGGACCGGTCATTGAGAAACTGGCCATGGCGCCGGAAGTACTGTCGTTGATTTTTATCAAATTGTTCTCTTCCACAGCGGCCACGGGGCTGATGCTGGATATTTTTACAGAATACGGAGTAGATTCGCGGAACGGCTGGTTATCAGCCCTGGTTTTAAGTTGTACGGAGAGCTGCATTTATACCATGTCGGTCTATTACATGTCTCAGAAAATCACAAAGACCCGGTGGACCCTGGCCGGGGCACTGACAGCGGCGGTCGTCGGCGTGATTGCCAGTATTTTGTTGACTGGGATGATGTACTAAAATTATATATTGACTTTAAGGGTGATAACATTTATAATTGAAGTGTTTTTAAGAGGTCGCAAAGGTGCGTAAATGCTGCCTTTGCGACTATTTTTGCACTATAGAAAAAATGAAAAGGGATGGAGAAAATGAAAGGTTATTTGAAAAAAGCTCTTGCAATGACAATGGCCGGCGTTATGGTATGCGGTATTCTGACTGGATGCGGTTCCAAGACTACTGAGACAAAGGCTGAAACAACTGCAGAAACAGGTGCTGAAAGTGCAGCAGGGGAGGCATCTGCAGAAGTGAAAACGGTTG